>DAIMEA010000035.1:0-15438 GCA_036725585.1 Prolixibacteraceae bacterium
CCAACAGCACAACCGATCGCATTCGGACCAATTGCAGCCAAAACACCCAGGGCTTTATCCGACAAATCAAGATACTTTTGAAACAAGGTATATCCTGCGCCTAATGCGACAATGGATCCTGCATCAAGGTACGAAGCCATTCCGGCCAATGCGGAAGCTTTCCATTGTTCTTTCGTAATTTTTTCCGTGGTTTCATTTTGCTCTTTCATACAAAATTTTGTTCGTGGTTAAAAGGTTACTAAAGATATACTTGTTTTCAATTCAGGAAGTTGATTTTTGAGAGAAGCCCGGATGCTTAAAGCATCGGGACTTTCCATTACGCTTGCCGGTGGGGCTGTTCGATTCATAGAATTGATTTCGTTATTCGTTCGTTCATCCTCAAGCGGTCGAAAAAAAACCATTTCTTTTCGGAACCGGCTCATTTTGCAGATTTGCAAATCTAGCGGTTAAAATTTACATTTGCAATAAAACGTTTGCAGAAACAGGTGGTTTTCATATTGCTAAAACCCTTCATATAAAGGCTTAAATAAATTGTAAACGTTAACAAATTATGGGTTTTTTAAATCGAAAAAAAACGCAAATGGGTTGTTTTCACTACAGCCATTTTCATCCAAACCGATGGGAAAAGTTGCTTGCATTTTTGGTTCTGTTTTTTCTTTTTGGGTGCTCGAAACCCAGCGTTACCCTGGTCGTTTCCGAAAACGCGGGAGAACGGGTTCTCTATGGTGCCGAACGCCTGAATGAAGCGCTGATCCGGGCCGGTTATCCGGTTTCAAGAACGGGTATGGTTCCCGATGTGGCCCAATCGAAAGTGATCGTTGTTGGCCGGCACGGTGATTTTGAGCATAATGACTTTACAGAGAAAATCGAAGTCCCCGAAAGAAAAGAGGCTTTTGCCATTCAATCGTTCGACGGATTTCTCACGGCGCTTGTGGGAAACGACGATTCAGGCGCCCTGTATGCCTGCCTGGAACTAGCCAGGCTGATCGACAGGAAACAAAAGCTCCCCCGCTCGGTCGCCCGCACCGACCAGCCCGAAATGGTTTTACGGGGAACCTGTATTGGCCTTCAAAAGACAAGCTATTTACCCGGTCGTCAGGTGTATGAATATCCCTACACACCCGAAAATTTCCCCTGGTTCTACGACAAGAATTTGTGGATCCGTTACCTCGACATGATGGTGGAAAACCGTTATAATTCCCTCTATTTGTGGAATGGCCATCCTTTTGCTTCCCTGGTGAAGCTCCCTGATTATCCCTTTGCCGTTGAAGTGGACGACGAAACTTTTCAAAAAAACGAAGCGATCTTTGCTTTTTTGACCGAAGAAGCCAACAAACGCGGAATCTGGGTGATTCAGATGTTTTACAACATTATCGTTTCAAAGCCCTTTGCCGATCATTACGGGATCGAAACCCAGGAACGCAGCCGCCCGATCCTCCCGTTTATAGCCGATTATACCCGGAAATCGATTGCCGAATTTGTTAAAAAATACCCCAACGTTGGCTTAATGGTTTGCCTGGGCGAAGCCATGAACACGATCGACGATGATGTAGCATGGTTTACAGAAACCATCATCCCGGGGGTTCAGGACGGGATGAAGGCGTTGGGACTGGAACAGGAACCCCCGATTGTCCTCCGCGGCCACGACACCGATGCCGAAAAGGTCATGAACGCCGCCCTTCCCCTTTACAAGAATCTCTACACCATGTACAAATACAATGGCGAATCGCTGACAACCTACGAACCCCGGGCCCAATGGTCCGAAATACCTACCGCCCTTAGCAGGCTGGGTTCGGTACACATTGCCAATGTGCACATCCTGGCCAACCTCGAACCCTTTCGCTGGAGCTCCCCCGATTTCGTTCAGAAATGCGTGAAAGCCATGCACGAACACCAGGGAGCCAACGGATTGCATCTCTATCCCCAGGCCTCCTATTGGGACTGGCCGTATTCGGCCGATAAAACCGAACCCCGCACCCTGCAGATCGATCGGGACGGTATGTGGTACCAGGCATGGGCTCGTTATGCCTGGAAAGTCGATCGCGATGAAAAAGAAGAAGACCGGTATTGGGCGGAAAACCTGGCTACCCGGTTTGGATGCGATAAAAAAACAGGAGCCCTGATTCAGAAAGCTTTTGAAGAAACCGGCGAAATCGCCCCCAAACTATCCCGCGCTTTTGGTATTTCCGACGGAAACCGACAAACCCTGCTCCTGGGCAATTTCATGAGCCAGCTGGTGAATCCCCGAAAATGGACCCTGCACCAAAGCTTTGTCGAATCGAGCGGGCCGGAGAAAGAACTCCTCATCGACTATGTTAGAAAAGAAGCGAACGGGGAATCCCACAGCGGTGAAACACCCCCGCAAATCATCAGCGAGGTAGTGAAACATGGAGCAGAAGCCTTGGCTGCTATGGAAAAGGCATCGAAAAATATTGCAGCAAATACCGATGAATTCAACCGTTTGTTCAACGACATCCGTTGCTATAACCAGGTTGCCCTGTTCTTTGCTGAAAAAGTCAGGGCGGCCGAATTCGTCCTGAACTATAAATACAGCAATAATCCGGTCGATCTTGAGAAAGCCGTACCCCACCTGGAAAAAAGTTTGGCATATTATCGGGAACTGACCCGTCTTACTACAGACACCTATCTGTATGCCAACAGCATGCAAACCCAGCAACGCAGGGTGCCCATAGCCGGAACCGACGGAAAATACATACACTGGAAGGAATTATTGCCCCTTTATGAAATTGAACGGGAAAATTTCAAAAGCAATATTGAAAAACTGAAAGCAAATGGAGGCATTCAGGATAACAGCATAAAAGAAGTTTTTGAGCCCGTTGAAGTGAAAATTATGAATAAAAATGTGGCCCGTTTTCCTCTGGCTAAAGGGGCAAAGGTTAATACCGATCAGGACTATACCGTAAACGAAGTTGCCCCTGCTCTGCAAAAATTATCAGGCGTTGCCTTTCCCGAAGAGGAACAAAGAGGGAAAGGCACCGTGTTAAAATTCAGTTGCGACAAACCGGTTAAAGTAGTTGTAGGATATTATAACGGGAACAGTCTTACCCTATTGCCCCCGCCAACCCTCGAAACCAATGCTCAGGCCAACGACCGGGGCCAGGCCGACATCCGGATCGCCAATGCCATGACTGTCCAGGGATTATACCCTGTGAACGTATACACCTATTCGTATGAAGCCGGAACGCACGAGCTGATGTTGGGTAAGGGCCGTGTACTGATTCTGGGTTTTATCGACGGTAAACAGGAAATGAAAACGTACGATGCAGGTATTACCAACGATAAGGATGGCGTACCGATCGACTGGTTGTTTTATTGAAACAGAAAACGATGAAATTCAATCCACTGCTGGGCAATAAACGTTTGCCTGTCGATATCGTGCTGGCCCCCGAATGGTGGTATGCCCACGAAGGGATCACCTTCGACCGCGATTTCTTTTTTCACCCCTTGAAAAGAGTAGAGGCGGAGCAAAAAATGGAAATAGCGCTTCATAATCGCTGGGGCCAATTTGGGCTGGGAGAAAACCGGAAAAACGCCCGACCCGAAATCGGGGCCGTTCACCTGGCTGCCGGGTATCTGCTTTCCGAAATGATGGGGTGCAAAGTTGAGTATACCGAAAACCACCCACCCCAGGTAATCTGTGCACACCGCGATGTTCTGAACGTCGATGTGGAATCGGCTTTTGCATCCGATGCATTCCAATCGGTGCAAAAACTCTGGGACGATTTGAAAAAAAAATACGGCTATCTTACAGGCGACATCAACTGGGGCGGCATTTTAAACCTGGCTATGGACCTTCGGGGCGAGGACATTTTCCTCGATATGATGATGGCCCCTGAAGACACACGGGAATACTTCACAAAAATTGCCGGGCTTATCGGACGGTTTACCGCAACCATGCATTGGGAGACAAAATCGACCTCCATATCCGTAAACCGGAACGTTCGCCTGCTCGACCAACCCGTATTTCTCCATTCCGAATGCTCGCACACCATGATCTCGGTCGACGATTATGAACAATTTCTGTTGCCCTTCGACCAGGAGTGGAGCAAAATGCGCCCCTTCGGAATCCATTACTGCGGCCCCGATCCGCACCGCATGGCCGCCAGCTTTGCCAAAATTCCCCACCTCGATTATCTGGATGTAGGCTGGGGTGGCGATATCAAAGAGCTGCGAAGGCATCTCCCGCATACCTTTTTCAGTATCCGCTTAAGCCCGGTTGAAATCGCCCGGATGAGCAAAGAAGAAATCCGGCAAACCATTACCCGTTTGGTTACCGATTCCGGCAATCCCTTCCTGACAGGCGTTTGCTGCATCAATATGGACGACCAGGTAAGCGACCAACAGGTTGCGGCCATTTTTGAAACGGTAGAAGAATTACGAAATGAAAAAATTCGATAATACCATTGCTGATTCCCAAGCCACCAGGGTCGTTCCTGTATCACCGTGGAAATTCGATTTCAAGGGATACAATGCCTATGCTTTGGAGTTGAATCAAAGGTGTAGTGAATTTTGGAACTCTGATTCAGGCGTACTTGTTTACCGACGTATGCGGGTGGCTGAATGCTTCTCTCATGGTTGCCGCGACAGGAAAAACTCCCTCGAACTCCAGTTGGGCGCTTTGCAAAAGAGCATGCTTTTTAAAGCCGATGTCCCAAATTTTCTGGAACCCTGGTATGGTATCGGGACCATTGCCAGCGCCTTTGGCGGCGACTATGTTTGGCACGAGGGAAATGCTCCGGCACTGGAAACCCGTTTTTCTTCCATCGATGAAGCATTGGCTTGCGAGCCCGTCCCGGTTGAAAAAACGCCCATTGGGAAACATACCCTTAATATGATCGAATATTTCGTGGATAAAACCCGTGGATTACTGCCTGTTTCTTTTACCGATACCCAATCGCCCCTCAATATGGCCGGGCATTTACTGCCGCTCGACGAGTTCTTTATCCAGTTCTTTTTAGATACTGAAAAGGTCACAACCTTGTTAAACCGGATTGCCGACCTTTCCATCGATTTCAACAAAAAACAGAAAGAAATTATTGGAGAAGCTCTTGCACTCCCCGGTCATGGCTTTGCTTCATCCACAGTTTGGAGCGGTCTGGGAATGAGCGATGACAATGCCATTATGATTTCTCCTGAACAATATCTTGAACTCGCAGTTCCTTCGGTTGAGAAGATTTGTATGCCCTACGGAGGGCCGGTATTTCATTCATGCGGCGATTGGTCGGATTGGGTTGATGCGGTTCTGCAGATGAAAAACATTCGCATGGCCGATGGGGCTTTTTCACCACAAACCGATCCGGGCGCTACCGATAACCTTGAAGCATTTCACCGCTTTGCCAACACGGGCGTTATACTGAATGCCCGTATGGTTGGCGACCCTGCCACCATCGAAACACAGGTAAAACGCTTATGGGCGCCCGGCATGAAACTGATTGTGGTTACCTACTGCGATACACCCGAAGAGCAGGAACAGGCCTACACTTTAATCCATCAATTATGTCAATAATTCGCGGAAAAGATATCGACAAGCGTGTCATTCCGACGATCCCGATAGCTATCGGGAGAGGAGGAATCTTTTGTTTCAAGGGATTCCTCGTCGCTTCGCTTCCCTTACAATGACGTTCTGTTAAGTTTTTAAACATCATGCTATTATATCTTGTAGTTTAAAACCATAAAACAAACATACGTCATTAAATTATTTTTCCCGAAACCGGGATGGGGACTCGGAATGACACCTTTAAACGACGTATAATGACAAAAAACGATTGGAGAACTTTAAAAAATTGACTAATGACTAATACCAATGACCAATAACTTCAAAATCGGCAACTACCGCTGGCGGATTGTGGTGTTGCTGTTTTTTGCCGCCACCATCAACTACATCGACCGGCAGATTCTGGGAATCCTCGCGCCCGAGCTTCAGCAAAACTTTGGCTGGTCGGAAAAAGACTATGGATTTATTATCATGGGCTTCCAGATTGCCTATGCCATCGGGCTGGTCTCCATGGGATCCCTGCTCGATAAAATCGGGACAAAGACCGGGTATACAATCGCCATGGCCTTATGGAGCCTTGCAGGAATGCTCCACGCCGCAAGCCGTTCCGTATTTTCCTTTTTTAGCTCCCGCTTTTTGCTGGGTATCGGGCAATCGGCCAATTTCCCGGCATCGGTGAAAACAGTGGCCGAGTGGTTCCCCAAAAAAGAACGTGCCCTGGCCACGGGCATTTTCAATGCCGGGACAAACGTAGGCGCTATTCTCACTCCGCTGCTCATTCCCCTGATCGCTTTACAATGGGGGTGGAAGTGGGCGTTTATCAGTACAGGTTTGCTCGGATTTGTATGGCTTTTTTTCTGGCTTCCGGTATATACAAAGCCCGAAGCGAATAAACGATTGAAGAAAGCCGAGAAGGATTATATTTTGCAGGATGAACAGGAAAAACCGGTTATAAAACTTCCATGGAAAAAGATTGTGTGGCACAAACAAACCCTGGGGATTTGCCTTGCCCGGTTCTTTACCGATCCCATCTGGTGGTTTTTTCTTTACTGGCTGCCTAAGTTCCTGTTTTCAAAACACGGCATCGACTTAAGCCATATTGGCTTGCCCCTTATTGTGATTTATGTCGTCTCAATTGGCGGTTCAATAACCGGAGGATGGATTTCCTCTTATCTCATAAACAAAGGTAAAAACGTGGTTGCCGCCCGAAAAACAACAATTTTCATCATGGCCTTATTGGTTGTTCCCATTTTTATGGCATCGCAAACGTCCCATATGTGGGTTGCCGTTGCGCTTATATCCATGGCTACTTTTGCCCATCAGGGCTATGCGGCCAATATTTTTACCATCGTTTCCGACATATATCCGAAAAGCGCTGTGGGTTCTGTAGTTGGATTGTCGGGCTTTGCAGGCGCTGTCGGGGGCATTTTGTTTGCACCTGCTGTAGGCTTTATCCTTGAATACACGGGAAGTTATTATATTGTCTTTGGAATAGCCAGCGTCGCCTACCTGCTTTGCTGGCTTTCGCTGAAAATCTGGGTACCCGATCATTCGTTGGTAAAAGTGAATGAATTCGTAAAATGAAGAAAATACTTCCATATAAACTTCCGGAGATAATTGCAATTGGCTTGCTGCTTATACCAATTGTCTATTCGTGCAAAAACATCGAATCAGAAAGCATCCGGTCCTGCATTTCATTGAATGAAGACTGGAAGTCCATAGCCAGTGATTTGACTCAGAAGGATTTCCCGGGATTTGAAGAAATTGATTATGATGATTGGAATTGGGAACCGGTAACAGTCCCGCATAATTGGGACGATTATAGCGGTTACCGTCGTCTCAGGCACGGAAACAGGCACGGTACGGCCTGGTACCGAAAAACTTTTGAAATTGAAAATCCGGATTCTGCAAAGAGTTATTTTCTCCTCTTTGAAGGGGTAGGCTCGTATGCAACGGTCTGGCTGAACGGCGACTCAGTGGGATATCATGCAGGCGGCAGGACTACTTTTACACTTGATGTTACAAAGTTTGTCCGTTTTCACGAACAAAACATTCTGGCTGTAAAAGCCGATCATCCTGAGAATATACGCGACCTTCCCTGGGTATGCGGCGGTTGCAGCCCCGAATGGGGATTCTGTGAAGGGAGCCAGCCAATGGGGATTTTCCGGCCGGTTCATTTAATTGCAACCAGTCCGTTACGGGTTAAACCTTTTGGCATTCATGTCTGGAACGATACAACAATATCGGAAAAAGAGGCCGTCATCCATTTTTCGGCCGAAATAAAAAATTATGGCAAAACAGAAGAAAAGGCTCTGGTGGTTTTCAACGTAAAAGATTCTGAAGGAAATCGGGTTGCATCCGTGAATGAAAATTTCTATTTATTGCCGGGAAATGAAATCATCATTGAAAAGAGCCTGCTTGTTGAAAATCCTGTATTATGGTCACTGGAAAATCCTTATCTGTATAAAATATATGCCGAAATTTTTAAGGGTGAAGAACGGGTTGACTCCGATGTAGTTGAATATGGAATTCGAACCCTTCAGTGGGATATCTTTGGACCAAAGGCAACAAACCGGTTTTATCTGAACGGTGATCCGGTATTTATCAACGGGACCGCCGAATACGAACATTTGTTTGGTCAAAGTCATGCCTTTTCCAATGAACAGGTCAAAACCCGTGTGGAACAGTTTAAGGCAATGGGCTTTAATTCCTTTCGCGACGGGCACCAACCCCACAATTTTCGTTACCACGAGGTGTGGGATCGCGAAGGCATCCTCTGGTGGCCCCAAATGAGCGCCCACATCTGGTTCGACACCCCGGAATTCCGAAGCAATTTCAAAAATCTTCTTACCGAGTGGGTGAAAGAACGCCGCAACAGTCCTTCCGTCATTCTTTGGGGATTAATGAACGAAAGCACCCTGCCCGAAGATTTTGCCCGGGAATGCACCGAACTGATCCGGAAACTGGACCCAACCACTTCATCACAACGCCTGGTCACCACGTGCAACGGCGGTTCGGGAACCGACTGGAATGTGGTTCAAAACTGGTCGGGTACCTACGGCGGCAATCCCGACAAATACGATGAAGAACTGTCGGTTCAGTTGCTAAACGGTGAATACGGGGCATGGCGGAGCATCGACCTGCATACCGAAGGCGGGTTTGAACAGAACGGAGTTCTGAGCGAAGACCGGATGAACCTGCTCATGGAATCGAAAATCCGTCTGGCCGAAAAAGTGCGCGACCGCGTTTGCGGACAGTATCACTGGTTAATGGCCTCGCACGACAACCCTGGACGGGTGCAAGGCGGCGAAGGCCTGCGCGATATCGACCGTATTGGCCCGGTAAACTACAAAGGGGCTTTCACGATCTGGGGCGAGCCTACCGACTTGTTTTACCTCTTCCGCAGCAATTATGCCGATAAACACAAAGAGCCCATGGTGTATATCGTTTCGCATACCTGGCCCGACCGATGGACCCAACCGGGAATAAAAGACGGCATCCGGATATTTACCAACTGCGACGAAGTCGAACTTTTCAACAGCCTTACCGGGAAAAGCCTGGGTCGACAAAAACGAGGGCCGATTGGCACACACATCCTATTTGACCCGGTCGATATTCAATACAACATTATAAGGGCTGCAGCTTTTGTTGATGGGAAAAAAGTCGCTGAAGATATAGTGATGCTTCATCATTTGCCGGATGATCCTGAGCTGGAAAAGCTTAAAGCGAGGTATATTCCCCTGGCAGCCGATAAAACAAATTATCTTTACCGGGTGAATTGCGGAGGTGATGAATATACCGATTCAGGCGGCAATGTCTGGATGGCTGACCGCCGGCAAACATCACCTCAAACCTGGGGCTCCGTATCATGGACTGACGACTATGATGATTTACCGGCATTTTACGGAAGTCAGCGCTATACCAGCGACCCGATTGAAGGCACAACAGATTACCCCTTACTTCAGACGTTCCGGTATGGGCGGCACAAATTAAAATATAACTTCCCGGCGGCAAACGGTAATTACCGGGTATCCCTTTACTTTATTGAGCCCTGGTATGGAACAGGGGGCGGTTTGAACGGTGAAGGATGGCGCATTTTCGATGTGGCCATAAACAACGAAGTTGTTGCAGATGATTTGGATATCTGGTCCGAAGTGGGCCATGACAAACTCCTGATGAAATGGTTCGATGTTGAAGTGGAAACCGGGAACATTGAAATATCATTTCCCGAGATAAAATCCGGTCAGGCCGTAATTTCAGCAATAGCCATATCCACCTTTGACGGGAACGAACAACCTGCACCCCAATCACTTGGGATAATTGCCGGGATAACAAGCCAAACCGGATCATGGAAAGCACGAAGTTGGATGACTACCGGGACAGACCAATATATCAATGCGCCCGGGCAATTTTCAGAACTGGCTCCGGAACTTTATGGAGCAGATTGGTTGCAAACCCCTGAATATGCCGATGAAACAGATTCAATCCTTTCCTTCACGTTAACCTGTAATTCAGAAGTATATATTGGGATCGATACCCTTATGAAAGAAAAACCCAACTGGCTTGATCAATGGCAGGCACTTGATAAACATATGGCTTCAACCTATAAAGGAAAAACGGTTTATCGCTTGTACAAAAAAAGATTCCCTGCCCATTCTGAAGTTCGGCTTGAAAAGATAACCGGGCAGCCGATGTATCCGGTTGCAGTGCTACCTGTTACTCTTCTCGACGATCCGATTGATTTAAGAAATGTTACCCGGTGGCAGGCTGAAGACGGGAAAGTCCGGGGAACAGCATCTGTCGTGAATTATCTTGAAAAGAAATGTGCAAAGGCAATTGATCAAAACGGAACAATCGGTGCTGAATTTCAGGTCGGACTGGCATCGAAATACGGATTGCATTTCCGGTATATCAACCTTTCAGGAACAGACCTGCCGGTTCATGCCGAAATTGTGGCCAATGACGGACGCCTTATGTGGAGCGGAGAATGGGTATTCCTGCCCACACCCAACGAATGGAAAAGTTTCCGTACCGATACCCAAACAACCATCAATGCCGGAACGTATTCCATAAAACTAACGCCAAAAGGGAAGGGGCCGCTGTATATTGACTGGATAGAAGTGCAATGAATTAACCACAGTAGGCACAATAGAACACAATAGACTAATGTGCCCTATTGTGCCTATTGTGGTAAAAAATTATAATATGAAGATTAATTTTCTTTTAGTAGTGACCATTTTCATTTTGTCTGTTTCTTGCAGCAAAAAATTACCAGTTGATGTCTCTCAGGATGTAATGCAGGAAATCTACGATGAGGTTAAAACTCCTTATAAATACGGCCTCGTCATGGTTCCCGACAGCAATCGATACAAAATGGACTGCCCGACCATCTTCCGGAAAGACAATAAATGGATCATGACCTACATTGTTTTTGATGGCCGGGGTTACGAAACCTGGCTGGCCAAAAGTGACGATCTGTTGAACTGGGACATCGAAGGAAAAATCATGCAGTTTACCGACACTGCCGACTGGGACGCGAACCAAAAAGCCGGCTATCCCTCGCTCATAAGCTACAACTGGGGCGAAGATCCGAAAATCAATCCATACAAGGGAAAATACTGGATGAGCTATTTTGGCGGCAACAATACAGGCTATGAAAAAGGTTTGCTTTCGCTGGGAATAGCATATACCGATTTTGACCCGTCTGTTGTCCATGATTGGCAAAGGTTGGATCAGCCCGTGTTGACCTCAAAAGATGAGGATGCACGCTGGTATGATAATAGCACCATGTACAAATCTTTCATTATTGAAGATCAGGAACGGCATACCGGGCACCGGTTTGTAATGTACTACAATGCCCGGGGCGACAGCATCAATCCCGGCAGAGGCGCCGAACGTATAAGCATGGCCGTTTCGGACGATATGGTGAACTGGAAGCGTTTTGGCAATGAACCGATTGTTAACCACCACAAGGGGATTTCGGGCGATGCCGTGATCCAGAAGATCTGCGATGTATATGTTCTGTTCTTTTTCAGGGCAAACTGGCCCAAAGGACAAACCATCGTGTACAACAGCTTTTACTGTTCGTACGATTTGATGCACTGGACCGAATGGCAGGGGCCCCATTTGATCGAACCCTCGGAACCGTACGACAATCTCTTTGCACACAAAGCCTATGTAATAAAGCACGAAGGCATTGTGTACCATTTCTACAATGCGGTTGACACGTTGGGAAACCGGGGAATTGCCCTGGCTACATCCGTCGATCTGGGCAAAAGCAAACGGGAATTCAAATCAAAGGAAGAATCAGAAATAAAATAATTATGACAAAACAATTGGGGCTCATCCATACCTCAGCCACCCTGGTACCCATATTCCAGCAACTGGCCGACACGTACCTTTCCGGTAAAGACATCAAAGTTTTCAACATTGTCGACGACAGCCTGATAAAAAGGACGATTGAACGGGGTGAGCTCACACCCGACACCTCCCGCAGGGTAGTTGATTACGTGGGTTCGGCCGAGGCTGCCGGTGCCGATTTCATTCTGGTAACCTGTTCTTCCATTGGACCGGCTGTTGAAATTGCTGCTGCATTAACCAAAGTTCCTGTACTCCGGGTCGACCAGCCCATGGCTGATAACGCCATCCAGATGGGAAGGAAAATTGGCGTTATCGCCACCTTATCAACTACACTGGAACCCACCAGCGACTTAGTGCGCCGAAGGGCAATTCTTGCCGGAAAAGAAATCGAGCTGACATCAAAACTTTGTGAAGGCGCTTTTGATGCTTTGATGGAAGGAAAACCCGAAATACACGACAAAAAGGTTGCATCAGCACTTAAAGAGTTGTCGCATAAGGTCGATGTGATTCTGCTGGCTCAGGCATCCATGGCCCGTGTAGTTGCAAAGCTTTCCGAAGAAGATAAAAAGGTTCCGATTCTTACAAGTCCTGAACGGGCGATGGAATACATTGCAAAAATTTTGTAGGATGGAAAAAGTACAACGGTATTCTTTATGGCTGGGACTTGCTTCCCTCTTAACAATCCTGGGTTCCTTTATTTTTGAATTGAAACCTTTATTATCCCCGATGGCGGTAGCCGCATCAATATTGCTGGCCTTTGGGATAGGCTCTGTTAAAGCACTGAAATCCTATCAATATACTGGATGGATCATAGCGGCCATTGTGTGTGGACTGATCTACCCATCGGCTTTTTTAAAATGGGGCGATTTCGACCTGCGGAATAAGTGGGTTATCCTTATTGTCATTCAGGTTGTAATGTTTGGCATGGGCACACAAATGAGCCTGAAAGATTTCACCGGCATGAAAACCATGGGGAAAGGCGTGCTGGTTGGGATTATCTGCCAGTTCTCCATCATGCCATTAACGGGATATTTTCTTACCCGTGTATTTCATTTTGAGCCGGAAATTGCAGCAGGCGTGATCCTGATTGGTTCCTGTTCCAGCGGGCTGGCGTCGAATGTGATGGCCTACCTGGCGAAAGCCAACCTTACGCTCTCAGTTACCTTAACGGCCGTAGCTACCCTCCTGGCGCCGTTGATGACCCCCTTTTGGATGAAGATGCTGGCCAGCACCTATGTCGAAGTCCATTTCCTGGATATGTGCATCCAGATCATCCAGATTGTCATTGTCCCGATTGGGGCTGCCATGCTGTACGATGCCTGCAAACGGTGCAATGAGAACGTGAAAAGGAAGCTCAATATAGCCTCGATTATTGCTTCGCTTTGGCTCGCTGCCAACATTGCCGGATTGTGGTCGGTAATGGGCGCTCACTTTTCTGAAGGATTAATGCGACTTGCTGAACTGCTTAATTTTCTTAGTGGTGCAGTGGCATTTGGAAAACTTTTTTACCATGCAACAAAAATAATTCCGGTCATAGTAAAAATAATGCCCAAATTATCCATGGCGGGGATTGTCTATTTTACGTTGGTTACAACAGCTGCCAGCCGGGAGAATATTCTGGCCATTGGCATGATGTTATTCCTGGTTGCTATCCTCCACAATAGTATGGGATACACATTTGGATATCTGTTTAGCCGTTTGCTTGGCCTCGACAAACAATCGTGCCGGACCGTGGCCCTCGAAGTCGGCCTTCAAAACGGGGGCATGGCAACCGGCATTGCCGGAGTCATGGGTAAGCTGGCCACCTTAGGCTTAGCTTCGGCCATTTTCAGCCCCTGGATGAACATTTCGGGCTCGGTATTGGCCAACTACTGGCGGAAGAAAAAAGGGACTGCAACTTTATAAGTTGCAGGCTAACTCAGAAAATGGCAAGGGGATTACGACTTTCCGGGATGGTCGATTGTTAATTGCCTGAAAAACCGGGACTGTGACTTTCTAAGTCGCAGAAACCGGGACTGTGACTTTCTAAGTCGCAGAAACAGGGACTGCAACTTTCTAAGTCGCAGAAACAGGGACTGTGACTTTCTAAATCGCAGAAACAGGGACTGTGACTTTCTAAATCGCAGAAACAGGGACTGTGATTTTCTAAATCACAGAAACAGGGACTGTGACTTTCCAAGTCACAGAAATTGCGCAGCAATTTTAATCCCCAAACCCCAAACTCGAACCATCGATACAGCCTTCGTTAAAAAATGTCGTTACAAACGACTGTTTGTTACCCACCCCCCTCCCCTTGAGGGGCAGGCTGTGAAGCAGGCTAAACGATTGGCAGCCAGGAGAATTTTCAAACCATGCCTTCCTGTTACTTGCTACAATAAAGCTTCATGAAAATTATCAACTGACAGGACTTTAGCTTCAGCCGGAGTATATTCGTTCAAAAAGCTTTGAGGAAATTTACTTTTCTTGTTTGGATTGAATTTGCACTCAAAACAGGAAATCTTTCCATCTTTTTCTTCAACAATATCGATTTCAGCACCATCATAGGTTCTCCAGAAAAACATGTTTATACGGTTTTGAAATGTTTTGTTGCGCTTATAACGTTCGCTTACACAAAAATTCTCCCACAAAGCTCCTTTGTCGTATCGCGTCTCTATTGCTGAAAAATTGTTAATTAAGGCATTTCGAATACCCAGGTCGTAGAAATAATATTTTTTGCTTTTCTTTAATTCATTCCTTAGATTTTTATTATAAGAAGGCAGCGAAAAAAGTACAAAACTCTTTTCCAGTAAATCAATATACCTTTCTACCGTTTTTAACGATATGGAAAGTTGTTGTGCAAGTTCGTTTAATGAAACCTGGGAGCCTATTTGTAAGGCCAATAACTGAAGCAGCTTTCGTAAAATCGCTGAATTTTTAACCGAATCCAGTGAAAGAATATCTTTAAATAAATAATCACCTGATAACTGAAGCAACATGTTCGCTTTATTCGAAAGAGCCTGGTCCATTATTCCGGGATAAGTTCCGAACAACAACAATTCTTCGAGGTTTTCTTTTATCCAGAGCCAGGATTTTTTTTCGATTATTTCTTCGAGTAACAGCGGGAACAAGGTATAAACCTGATGCCTCCCGGTTAATGGTTCCGTCACTATTGATGATAAATTTAAACTACTTGAGCCGGTTGCAATAAGTTTTTGAGGAAAATCATGAGAATCATACAGCACTTTAAGAATTTTTCCAATTTGGGGTATAACCTGGGCTTCGTCTAATGCAATAACTTCTTTGTTTTTGAACAACAATTTCATTTCGGTTATCGAAAAGGATTCCAAAATCCTGAAAACTTCAGGCCTTTCACAATTTAAGATTAAAGCCTGTTCTTTTTTATCGAAAAGTTTTTCCAGTAACGTTGTTTTGCCAACTTGTCGTGCACCATAAATAACAATAACTTTACCTTTAAAGAGGTTTTTTTCAATAACTTGTTGAATAGTTCTGGTATACATTTATATTTAATTTATGAAGTTGACTTCACAAATTTATAAAAATTTATGATATAAACTATAATTATT
>DAIMEA010000036.1:0-15346 GCA_036725585.1 Prolixibacteraceae bacterium
ACAAAATTTAACTTCGTTGATCTTCGATTCGTCCGAATGGAACTCATCCCGATAACATCGGGATTCATGCGTGTTTGTGTTTTTCTGCAAGCATGTTCGTTTCATTTCCCGATCCGGAGGGGGGTACTAAATACCCGTATAATTCCGGGGTGTGATCGCCTTCAGCCGCTTTTTCAGCGTTCCGCTTATCTTAAGGGAATCGATGAATTCGTGGATTGCCCGTTGATCGATTTTGTCATGGGTACGGGTAAGTTGTAAAAGCGCTTCGTAGGGATTCGGATAATCTTCGGTACGCAAAATAGTCTGAATTGCCTCGGCAACAACGCTCCAGTTTCGTTCCAGGTCGGCATCGATCGCCTCGGTATTGAGCAGGAGTTTGTCCAGTCCTTTCATCGTCGACCGAAGTGCAATCAAGGTATGGGCTAAAGGAATGCCTATATTGCGCAATACAGTAGAATCGGTCAGATCGCGTTGTAACCGGGAAACGGGCAACTTGGCCGAAAGGTGTTCAAAAAGGGCATTGGCAATGCCGATGTTTCCTTCCGAGTTTTCGAAATCAATCGGATTCACTTTATGGGGCATGGCCGATGATCCAATCTCACCCTGTTTGATCTTCTGTTTGAAGTAATCCATCGAAATATAGGTCCACAGATCCCGGTCAAGATCGAGTAAAATGGTGTTGATCCGTTTCATGTTGTCGAAAATGGCCCCGTAGTTATCATAGTGGGCAATCTGGGTGGTGTAACGCGAACGTTCCAACTCCAGCGATTGGGTGCAAAAATCATCGGCAAAGCGAATCCAGTCGGTTTCGGGGAAAGCAACCTTATGTGCATTGAAGTTCCCGGTAGCCCCGCCAAACTTGGCATAACAGGAAATATTCCGCAATAGGTCGATCTGCACATGGAAACGTTCGATAAACACCCGGATTTCCTTGCCCAAACGGGTTGGCGAGGCTGGCTGGCCATGAGTCCGGGCCAACATAGGAACTTCCTCCCAACTATCGGCAAGGGTTTCGAGTTTATGAACCAGTTGTTCCATAAGGGGGTAATACACCTCTTTCAATGCGTCGCGCAAAGAACAGGGTACAGCCGTATTGTTGATATCCTGCGAGGTAAGGCCAAAATGAATGTATTCTTTATACGCCTGCAGACCCAGTTCATCGAAACGTTCTTTCAAAAAATATTCAACGGCTTTCACATCATGGTTGGTTGTTTTCTCAATGGTCTTCACTCGCTGTGCATCTTCAAGCGAAAACGCCCGATAAACCGTTCGAAGGGATTCATCGTTTGCCCGATCGAATTCGGCAAGCCGGGGAAGCGGCAGATCGCATAAGGCCAGAAAATATTCCACTTCCACCATAACCCGGTAACGGATCAGGGCAAACTCCGAAAAATACGCTTCCAGTTCAGAAACTTTATCCCGGTAACGTCCATCAATCGGCGATATTGCCGTTAATTCATTCAAGCTCATTTTTGCACTTTTATTAAAAAAACAAAGATAAGCGTTTTTCTTTTTTTCTCCGCCCGACAAAACCTTTTCAACCGTATGGGGCGGTTTATCGGAATGCATTCAGAAAAATTGTATTTTTAAACCCGCAACCGTCTACTTAAAAAAAAAGATTATGAAACGCTTCTTTGCTGCTCTATCCCTGGTCTTTCTCTTAACCGGCCTCAAAGCCGCCGATTCGACATTTGTGATTGTAAAATTCAACATCATGGAGCAAATTGCCCCGTCGGTATGGCGCCAGACCCAAAAGGCTTTTGAACAGGCCGACTCGCTCGATGCACAACTGATCCTGATTCATATGAACACGTATGGGGGAACCGTGGTCGATGCCGATTCCATCCGGACACGAATCATCAACAGCGATATACCTGTATGGGTTTTTATCGACAACAATGCTGCCTCGGCCGGTGCCCTGATTTCCATTGCCTGCGACAGCATTTACATGCGACCCGGGGCCAATATCGGTGCCGCCACGGTTGTGGACCAAACCGGACAGAAAGCCCCCGACAAAATGCAATCCTACTTTCGCTCCATTATGCGGGCTACGGCACAAAGCCACGGTGCCGACACCCTCATTACGGCTACCGACACCCTGATCAAATGGTTTCGCGATCCCGAAATTGCCGAAGCAATGGTCGATGAGGACGTATACATAAAAGGTATTATCGACACAGGCAAAGTGCTAACTTTTACGGCAGTTGAAGCGATGGAACACGGTTTCTGCGAAGGCATTGCCGATAATGTGGACGATTTACTGAAACAAGCCAACATCAACAATTATGTCATCGAAGAATATAAACCCACCCGAATCGACCGTATTATTGGCTTTCTGACCAACCCGATTATTTCGGGGCTGCTCATTATGGCCATCATTGGGGGTATCTATTTTGAATTGCAAACACCCGGCATCGGGTTTCCGCTCATCGTTTCCATCCTGGCAGCCATAGGTTATTTTGCCCCGCTGTATCTCGAAGGACTGGCCGAAAATTGGGAAATCATTCTTTTTATTGTAGGATTGATTTTGATTGCGCTCGAAATTTTTGTCATACCCGGCTTCGGAGTCGCCGGGGCTTCGGGGATTCTACTGGCGGTAATCGGTCTAACCCTAAGCCTTGTCAACAACATCCGATTCAATTTCGAGGACGTGGAAGGGAAAAGCATCCTCGTTGCCTTGCTTACCGTTACTGTATCGCTGTTTTTGGGCTTCATACTTTCGCTGTGGCTTGGAAGGAAGTTATTTACAGCGACACACGGGCCTCTGCAAGGACTGGCTCTTACCAGTACCCAGCAAAAAGATGAAGGATTCATCGGAGTGGATGTGAAACAACTACAAATGGTGGGAAAAACGGGAATTGCTTATACGGTTCTCCGTCCTTCGGGAAAAGTGCGCATCGATAACGATATTTGGGATGCCAAAGCCGAAAATAGTTTTATCGACAAAAATCAACCCATCGTCGTGGTCCGTCAGGAAGCCGGTCAACTCTATGTCGAAAAAACAGAAAATTCGGATCCATCGTAGCCGTACCCGAAATATTACCGGATTAATATTTTTTTTTTGAAATAATCCAGTCCGGGTATCAGACCGTCCAAGCGAAGTTTATTTTTGCGCCCAAAAACCAGCTATGTGGGGTGTTTTGGGAATTTTTTCAGCAGTTTTGCTGGGGATCTACGATGTTTTTAAGAAAACATCGTTGAATAACAATGCCGTTCTTCCGGTTTTGTTTTTTTCCATTCTAAGCAGCGCATTCATTTTTGCAGTCGCCATAATCGGCTCTGCGCTCGCACCAAACGTTTTTCAAAGCTTGCATCTCTATGTACCACCGCTTACAACCTGGGAGCATATCCGGATTTTTATCAAAGCGCTGATTGTTCTTTCGAGCTGGATTCTGGCCTTTTTTGCGATCAAACATTTACCCCTGAGCATGGTCAGTCCGATACGGGCTACAGCGCCCTTGTGGACCCTGCTGGGTGCCCTGCTCCTGTTTCACGAAAAGTTAAATGCACTGCAATGGGCCGGTTTGATCACTACTCTGTTCTTTTTCTTCCTCTTTTCCACTACCGGCAAGCGTGAAGGCATCCGTTTTTCCCGCAACAAATGGATCTTTTTGATTATTGGGGCAACCCTGCTGGGATCGGCCAGCAGCCTGTACGATAAGTACATCATCCGGGCCATCGATCGGTTGGCCGTTCAATCCTGGACGGGGATTTATCAATTGGCCCTCATGCTGGGAGTAACCGGTTTGTTGTGGTACCCTTCCCGGAAAAAACATACACCGTTTCAATGGAAGTGGACCATTCCCCTGATCGGATTGTTCTTAACATTGAGTGACTTTTTTTACTTTTATGCACTCAGTAATCCCGAATCGCTCATTGCGATTCTTTCGGGAATCCGTCGAAGCGGAGTGGTCATCCCCTTCATTTTTGCTGCCTTGTTTCTTAAAGAAAAAAATGTGAAACAAAAAGGGATATATTTGGTAGGAATTATTTTCGGAGTTACCCTCATGGCCCTGGGAAGTCGATAAAACACAACCAACGATGAATCAAACGACAAAAGGCATCCTCTACGCTCTGGTTACAACCCTTTTCTGGGGTTTTTTGGCCATTGTCCTGAAAGTAGCGGTTCGACAGATTTCCCCTTTTACCATTGTATGGTTTCGCTTCACCTTTGCTTTTTTGGCCTTGTTCCTTTGGTTTTTGATTACTGACCGGAAGCAACTTCGAATCCTGATCCGCCCCCCCTGGCAACTGGTTGTGGCATCGCTCGCCCTGGCCATTAATTACATCGGCTTTATGTTGGGCATTCACTACACCAGTCCGAGCAACACACAGGTTATCATACAAGTCGGCCCCGTTTTGCTGGCCCTCTCAGGGATCGTTCTCTTCGGCGAAAAACTCAAAAAAGTACAAATAGTTGGTTTCGGGATCGTACTTGCCGGTTTTGCCCTTTTTTATCATCAACAATTAAAAAGTATGTTTTTTCATCCCGAGGATTTTAATACCGGTTTATTGTTGACCCTGATGGCAGCGGTTGCCTGGTCGGTTTATGCGATCATGCAGAAAAAAATGGTCAAAAAATATCCACCTCAAACACTCAATCTTTTTCTCTATGGTTTGCCCATGTTGCTCTACCTGCCACTGGCCGATTTTCAAAACCTCGCTACCCTGTCTTCCGGTTGGTGGTTGCTTTTGGTTTTTTTGGGCGCCAATACGCTCATTGCCTACGGATGCATTTCAGCCGCCCTGAAATACATCGAAGCCAATAAGGTAAGCGCCATCATCATCAACAACCCGATCATTACTTTTCTAACCATGGCCCTCTTAACCCGACTGAATGTGTCGTGGATTTCGGGAGAGCATTTCAGTCCGTGGGTTTGGGCCGGCGCTGTCCTTTTTATTTCGGGAGCGGTTCTGGTAGTCGGAAGCGGGAAAAAATGATCCCTGACGTATTTCCTTTTTTTGTGAATAAATTCCGGATTCACCACACGGCCTTTTCGGGCAGAAAGCGCTAATTTTGGTTCGCACCATCGAACAAAATCCGAAGCTATATGTCGATGTAATCCTACCGGTCCCCCTTCGGCAGGTATTTACCTATGCCGTTCCGGAAACTTTTACCGGGACAGTGAAAGTCGGCGCACGGGTTGTTGTCCAGTTCGGAAAAAGAAAATTATATACCGCAGTTGTTCAAAAATGTCATTCCACCCCCCCCGAAACGGAAGCCAAGCCGCTGATTTCCCTTCTCGATAACGAAGCGCTGATTTCCTCTATCGAGCTTTCGTTCTGGGAATGGATGGCCGAATATTACGCCTGCACCAACGGCGAAATTATGAAAGCAGCCCTTCCCCCGGGCTTGCTGCTCGAAAGTCATTCCCTGGTACAAATCGATCGGGGCTGGTCTGATGACGAGATGCTGTCCGATGCGGAAGAAATGATTGTCCGTTTTTTGGCCAGCCAGGGAAATGCCTCCATACAGCAAATCAATGCCTACACAAAAAAAGCCAATGCCTATCCCGTTCTTCAGTCGTTATTGAAAAAAGGAGTCATCTGTATGGATGAGAAACTGGAGAAACCCATTCAACCAAAAACCACAACACACATCCGTATTTCCGGTCAACTGAACAGCGATGCTGCTTTTGAAGCAGCTTTCGAGCGTTTAAAAAAGGCCCCCAAACAAAGCGAACTGTTTATGTGGCTGCTGAATGAATTGAATTATTTTTCCAGCCATCGCAAAGAAAGCATGCCCCAAAAAAATATTCGTTCAGATAAAGGAAACACCGAAGCGTCTCTGAAAGGATTATTGCGAAGAGGTTATTTGGAGCAGATCCGGATAGAAACCGACCGTATCGACGACGGATACGAAGCAGAACCCGCACATATACAGCTCAGCAGCATTCAGGAACAATCCCTGAACCAAATCCATCAAAACTTTCTTCACCATCATGTGGTTTTGCTGCATGGGGTAACGGCAAGCGGAAAGACCGAAATATACCTGAAGCTCATTGACGAACAACTCCGTGCCGGACGCCAGGTATTGTACCTGTTACCCGAAATTGGGCTGAGCACCCAAATCATCGACCGTTTGAAAAAAGTGTTTGGGAAAAAGGCCGGTATCTATCATTCCCGTTTCAACGATGCCGAACGAATGGAAATCCGGAAAAAGGTATGGGATAATCAATTCGACCCCGAGTCGGGTTATCCGCTTATTGCCGGAGTCCGTTCGGCGCTGTTTCTTCCGTTTCGTAGACTGGGGCTTATTGTTGTCGACGAAGAGCAGGATTCCAGTTACAAACAATTCGACCCTGCGCCCCGCTATAATGCCCGTGATTCGGCTGTAATGCTTGCTCTTCTTCATGGAGCAAAGGTCATAATGGGATCTGCTACTCCCTCGTTCGAAAGTTATTTCAATGCGCAAAGCGGGAAATATGGTTATGTTGCGCTTATGCAAAGGTATCATCCGGTTGAAATGCCCGAAATTGTTGTCAGCGATCTTCGGGATGCCCACCGAAGGAAGCAGATGCGATCGCTTCTGACCCCGCTTCTTTTTTCGGAAATCGAAAATGCCCTGTCCCAAAACGAACAAGTCATTTTATTTCAAAACAGGCGGGGATTTTCCCCTTATATCCAGTGCCAAAACTGTTCCTGGGTCCCCCGTTGTCAGCATTGCGATGTTAGCCTCACCTACCACAAACAAGCCCACAACCTCCAATGCCATTACTGCGGCTACACCCAGAGTATGCCTCATGCCTGCCCCGACTGCGGATCGACCGAAGTACTGTCGAAAGGGTACGGAACCGAAAAAATTGAAGACGAACTGAAAATTCTTTTTCCCGGCATGGAAACCGGCCGGCTCGATTTCGACTCCACCCGCACAAAATCGGGATACGGGAAGGTACTGGAACGATTCCGCACCGGGAAAACCAAAATTCTTATCGGAACGCAGATGATTACCAAGGGACTCGACTTTGAGCACGTCAGCGTGGTCGGGATTCTGAATGCCGACCTCCTGCTTAATTTTCCCGATTTTCGCTCATTCGAACGGGCTTATCAACTCATGGCCCAGGTAAGTGGCCGAGCCGGCAGAAAAAACCGCCGGGGAAGGGTGATCATACAAACCTGGCAACCCGAACATCCCGTGGTTGAAAAAGTCAGGGCCAACGATTACGAAGGTCTGTTCCGGCAATCGATGCCCGAACGACAACTTTTTCACTATCCTCCCTGGTTCCGGCTGATCAGCATTATCGTCAAGCACAAGAACCAGCAACGAGCCCAAACAGCGGCCCGTCAACTTGCCCGCCTCTTGAAACACGGACTCCGCAACCGGGTTTTGGGTCCCGAAGCTCCGCTTATCGGACGCATGCAACAATACTATCAGTATATCATCCGGATCAAGTACGAAAAAAGCATTGCCCCACCGGAAATAAAAAAACGAATCATAACATCGATCGAAACGGTCAAACACAGCGAACAAAACAGCGGTGTACTTTTTCAGGTGGATGTGGACCCACTGTAACCCCCCGAAAAAAGGGAATAGCACAAATATCCAACAAAATGATGCGCCCATTGGTACCCATCCAGAAAAAAATAATGGATGGGGGTTTCAGTTAAAATACTATTTTTGGGGTATTAAAATTTTCATGGATGAGTAAAGTTATTGCCCTTGCGAACCAAAAAGGTGGAGTTGGAAAAACAACCACAGCGATAAACCTGGCTTCCAGTCTGGCTGTATTGGAAAAGAAGGTTTTGCTGATCGATGCCGATCCCCAGGCAAATGCGACTTCGGGTTTGGGAATTAAATTAAAAGATGTTGAAAACAGTATTTACGAATGCATCATTGATGGAATTGAGCCGGAAACCGCCGTTTTGAAAACCGAAATTGAGGGTCTCGACCTGCTGCCGTCCCACATCGACCTGGTGGGAGCGGAAATTGAAATGCTCAACCGTCCCGAACGGGAAAAGGTATTGCGAAAAATCATCCAGACGCTGAAAGTCCCCTACGATTATGTTCTGATCGATTGTTCTCCCTCGCTGGGCTTGATTACAGTGAATGCACTTACAGCGGCCGACTCGGTGATTATTCCCGTTCAGTGTGAATATTTTGCACTCGAAGGACTTGGCAAACTCCTGAATACCATAAAAATCATACAAAGCCGACTGAATCCAGAATTGCAGATCGAAGGCTTTCTGCTCACGATGTTCGATCCCCGCGTGAACCTTTCCAACCAGGTGGTTGATGAAGTGAAACGACATTTTCAGAGCATGGTATTCGAAACGATCATTCACCGAAACATACGTCTGGGCGAAGCACCGGGACACGGGAAACCCATTCTGTTATACGATGCTGCATCGAAAGGTTCGGTTAATCACCTGAATCTGGCAAAAGAGATCATCGAAAAAAATAAAATACATACGGTACCCAATTAAGCACAAGCATCGGTACTGATTAACGAGCACGAAATATGGCGAAAAGAAATGCACTGGGCCGGGGTCTTGGAGCCCTGATCGATGACGCAAATACGGTTAACGCCGTCACTTCGGTCGACGAAGTATCCATCGAACAAATAGAAGCCAATCCCTGGCAACCCCGAACTACCTTCGACGAAGAAGCCCTGGCCGAACTGGCCAAATCGATCCGGGAAGTGGGCATTATCCAACCCCTCACCTTACGAAAAATCGACGAAAACCGATTTCAGATCATTGCCGGAGAACGGAGGTTCCGGGCATCCAAACTGGCCGGATTGAAAAAAGTGCCGGCTTATATCCGTGAATCGGACGATGCAGGCATGCTGGAAATGGCCCTCGTCGAAAACATCCAGCGGGAAGATCTCGATGCCATTGAAGTGGCCCTAAGCTACCAACGACTCATCGAAGAATGCCAGATCACCCAGGAATTGCTCAGCGAACGGGTGGGGAAAAAACGCTCAACCATCTCGAACTACCTCCGCTTGTTAAAGCTGCCTGCCGTGATCCAGAAAGCCATTCGGGAACGGGAACTATCGATGGGGCATGCACGGGCCATCATTAACGTGAACGATCCGGACACGCAGACCATGCTCTTTAAACAGATCCTCAAATACGATTTCTCCGTCCGGAAGGTGGAGGAAATTGTCCGGAAACTGAATGAAGAAGAACCGGAAAAAGCAGAAAAAAAAGAAGAAAAACCCCTGCCCTTCCCTCGGGAATATGAAGAATTAAAAAAACATTTATCGAATCATTTTTCTGCTTCTGTCGATTTAAAAATCAATAATAAAGGGAAGGGAAGAATCGTTATCCCCTTCAGTTCGGCCATCGATCTCGAACGGATCATCGGCGTACTGGACAAGCTAAACCGGTAAATGAATTTTTTACATTTTGAATAATTTGCATAAGAGCATATGGATCGTGTTCTTGGGTTTGTTGTATCTGCAAACAGCCCGGGCCCAAACCGACAGCATCCCTGCCCGCGATTCGTCGTTGGTGGTACCGGTGGAAAGCCCAAAAAGCGTACAGACCGATTCCCTGAACAGGCACATTCCGGCCAAAGCAACCATCTTTTCTGCCGTACTCCCCGGACTGGGGCAGGCATACAATAAAAAATTCTGGAAAATTCCCATTGTATATGCCGGATTTATCGGGCTGGGCATTACCATTGATTATTACAACCAGGGCTTTATGGGCTTAAAAAAATCGTATTACCACCTGAACGACGACAATCCCAATACAAACTTCCATATAGAATTCCTTTCCGGATATGGCTGGGACTTTTCCGATCGAAATATCCCACAAATAAACGAAACCCTCGAAAAAGGCATTGAAAAATCGCGCCGGCAACGCGACCTGATGATTATTGTCACGGCCGGCTTTTATTTGCTGAATATACTCGACGCGAATGTCGATGCTCATTTCATTGATTTCGACATAAGTGAAGATCTTTCATTGATCGTCGAACCTGTTCTTTTTGATCCGTTGATGCAAATCCCCATGCTGGGGAGCAGTATGATGTTCCATTTTTAAAAAAGGTTGATTTATGATGCGTAATTTTTGTATTTCTTTTATCGTTGTTTTCCTGACCGGGCTGGTGCAGGAAGTCCGTTCGGAAATTCCGGTGCTGAATTATATCCTTCCCATGAAACGCATTGAGATTTCGCGGATAGACACCAGTGGCCAGCTCGACACATTTATGGCCTATCCCGATGAACTCCTCGACGATATTTTTTCCATACAACTCGACAGCCTGATGAACGACTGGTATATCCGGAAAGCATTTCTGGGCGACAGCAATCCCTTTGCCGATACCACCCGGCTTTTTCTTCCGGATGAAATGCATGCAGAAATAAATAGCGAACCTTTATCCGACTCTCTGATCATCCAAAGGCTCGAAGCAATTCAATCATCCATCCCCCTCTCCTACAACGAAACGGTGAAAAACATGATCACCCTCTACACCCGGAAAAGAAGCTCTCAGGTGGAAATTATGCTCGGGCTGGCCAACTACTACTTCCCCATTTTTGAAGAAATCCTCGATCGATATCAGTTACCGCTCGAACTGAAATACATGGCCATCATCGAATCGGCCCTGAATGCCCGGGCCCTGTCCCGAGCAGGCGCCAGCGGACTCTGGCAGTTTGTATACGGGACCGGGAAAATGTACGGCCTGGAAATCACATCCTTTGTTGACGAACGACGTGACCCGGTTCGGTCGACCGAAGCGGCTGCCCGCTACCTGAGCGACCTGTATGCCATATACAAGGACTGGCATTTGGTTATTGCCGCGTACAACTGCGGCCCAGGGAACGTAAACAAAGCCATTGCCCGATCGGGGGGTAAACGGGATTATTGGACCATTTATTACCGCCTGCCCAAAGAAACAAGGGGCTATGTGCCCGCGTTCATTTCGGCAGCCTATACCATGAACTATTTCCGGGAACACAGGCTTACTCCCCGGGAACCCTCTTTCAACATTATGTGCGACACACTGATGATCGAAGACTACCTTCATCTCGATCAGGTAGCCAACCAATTGAAAATCGACATTGAAATGCTTCGGGATCTAAACCCGATGTACCGGCTCGATGTGATTCCGGCAACCCCCAACAATCCGTATCCGCTCAAACTTCCCCACAATGAAGTCGTCCGGTTTATCGAAAACGAAGCGTCCATCTTTGCTCATAGCCGCGACAAATATTTTCCCAACAACCAGATCAAAAATCCGGCACAAACCGCTTACCACTATGTCCCGGTCGATGTGAAAGGAAAAGAAAAAGTTTATTACACCGTTCAATCGGGCGATGCTGTAGGACTGATCGCAGAATGGTTCAAGGTCCGGACTGCCGATATCCGTTACTGGAACAATCTGCGGGGTAATCTGATTCGGGTAGGACAAAAGCTGCTCATTTATGTACCCGATGGAAAAGCTGAGTATTATAAATCGTTCAATTCTCTTTCATTTGAAGAAAAACAACGCGCTATCGGAATCAATCCCGACAGGCAGACAAGCGCTCAGAATACACCTTCGGCCGAATCGACCGATCCCAACTATATTTATCACACCGTTCGAAAAGGCGATAATCTGTGGGAAATTGCCCGACAATATCCGGGAATTTCCGCCGAAAACATCCAAAAACTCAACAACATCACCAACACAGGCAGCTTATATCCCGGGCAAAAGCTGAAAATTAAAAAGAAATCGTAAATCAGGAGCGGGCCGGTTCATAAAATAGGGGGCGAATAGTTTGTAAGAAACTGCTTTTCTTAAAACAGATTCATTGTTGTCCGGGAAAATCGAAAAAGAGTGGGCAGATTGCTCACCGATCGTAACTTATTAAAGCAATTCATGTGTAGTATTGCACATCCCTTTTACTCAATAAGAATCAGGGTACTGCTCACCGCCCCAAAGGTGCCGTACCCTCCCTCTACCGTCGAGAACATCGGGCGAAACGCATTGGGCTTAAAAAAAATATTCGAGGTGGTTGTATAGTGTTCCAGGTTCCGATCGAAGGCAAAAACGTACAGCACGGTTTTCCCTTTTTCAACCGGCCAATCGGGAGTGAGGTAAAAAGATGTTTCTTCTCCCCTCGTGGAAACCTGTCGGTGAATAAAAATGTTTTCTCCGGGGCCGGTCAGATAAACCCAGTACATGTAAGCAGTGCTGTCGGGTTCAAGTATAAAACGCACTTCCCGATCCGTGGGGCATGAAACGCTTCCTTTGAGAACAGGAGTATTGGGTACAACACAGTACGAAAAAACGGAAAAACTGTCGTCCCGGCACGAAAATTCCCAATGTTCACCCGGAGCCACATCCAGAAAGGCGTGCCTGTAAATACCATCGCGAATATGAGGAACGGTGTACCTCGCAACTTCATTGCCCCCGGAAATACGCTTCAGCACAATGGATGCATCCGCAACTGGGAACCCTTCAATTGAGTCGAAAACATACAGCACGCGTTGCACCTCAAAATAATGATCGAGCGTATCGAACGAGGGGCCTGCCTTTAAAATTCCATATACGTTCAGTCCCGGGGTAAACGACGCACGGTCGATATCGGGTTGCATGTGAAAGCCCGCATAATACGCACCCATTTCAATGCAACGGGTAAAAAGCAACAAGAGGGCCGCTATCACAAACGTTGAAAAGACAGAAGCGTATTTCATTGTCGGTTTAAAATTTAAGGGTATAACCGGCCGAGATGACCGGAAAATAATTATCGCCCATCGGGATCATTTTATCCCAGGTTCCCACCGGGATATAGTAAAGAACATTCCGTCGGAAGAAAAGCGCATTGTAGACATTCACCGTCAGATACGATTCAGACGCACCGAAAAATTCGGCCAAATTTTTCCCAAAACCGGTCACGAGCTGCTTTTGTAAGCCCAGATCGAGGTAAAGTAACCAGGGCAGGCGCACCCCGTTTTTCACGCCGGTAACAAACTGCGGGCTATAAATCATTTGCCCCGAAAGCGGATCGTACATATAATACATTTGCAGGGCATTCTCGACCGAACGGGGCACACCGCTTTGGGCAATGAACGAAGCGCTGTAGGAAATCCGTTGGGTAGCCTGATAATTCATAACCGCTTTAAACGAGTGACGGCGGTCGTAATCATAATCGTACTCCCTTCCTCCCATAATGTGGGGAAAAGAACGGGTGGAGCGCGACAGGGTATATCCGGCCCATCCCGAGAACTTCCCAAAGGCGCCTTTCCAAAGCAACTCCATACCGTAGGATTTTCCCGTTCCGGCCACAATCCTGTCGGTTAAGGCAAAAGCTTCGTAGGGATCGAGAAGAAGATCGAAGGTGTAGGTACGCCGGATATCCTTGTAATAGAAATCGATCGACAGGCAATTCGAGGGATCCGGGTTCCATTCGGCGCCTGCAAGGTAATGATACGATAATCCCGAAGGACGTTCGCCCAACGGATAATAGTAATCGAGAAACTGGTTGAACTCGAATTCCTGGGTATTCATACTGATAATGTACTGGTTGTATTTTCCCCAGGCGGCTTTCAGCCGGAAGCGTTCGTTCAGGGTAACAACAGCATTCACCCGGGGTTCCCATTCCCACTCATCGTTTTCAAAACGCGACGAACGAAGCCCTGCCCGAAGCTGCAACGAGCCAAACGACATTTTGTCTTCGGCAAAAAAAGCCAACAAACCGGGCGAACGTTGCGCTGATCCCTGTTCC
The DNA here is from genome assembly GCA_036725585.1 of Prolixibacteraceae bacterium. GTDB lineage: Bacteria > Bacteroidota > Bacteroidia > Bacteroidales > Prolixibacteraceae > DAIMEA01. The sequence goes on from DAIMEA010000036.1 coordinate 13,662, forward strand.
AGCGCATTCATTTCCGACTCATTTTCAAATTCGTAGGTATTCCATTCGAAACCCGCCTTCAGGTTATTCCAGTAAAAGGGTTTGTAATCGACGGATGCTTTCACGCATCCGTCGTTCACTTTGCTTTTCATTCGGGTAGAGGTATCGAAAACCACATCTTCGACATTCATTACCATTTCGGAATAATTATCGGCCTGGTGGAACGAGCCGTAAACCTGGGCCCGGAAAAAAAGATTCGATGCCAGCACCGATTTCCAGATACCGGTCACAATGTGATTGTTCCACTGGTTGATCCACTTCAGACTCATATCGTCGAAATAATCCTGCATCCCCATCGTATTGCCCATGTATTTGTAGATGCTGTTAAAATCGATATTCGTTTTGTCGCGCGAACCAAAATACTTGAAGGTAAAGCGGTGCCGATCGCTGAATCGATGGGTGAACGACACATTCATGTCGTAGAAATAGTTATTGCTGTAAAACAGGAAATTCCCAAATAAATCATAGTTGTACCGCCCGGCCACCATCAGGGTGGTTTTTTCGCCCAGGGGAAATTCCAGGAAGAGATTTGTTTCGGAAGTGGTTGGGTGGACTTCCCCGTGCAGGCCGCTGTTGTTTCCGTCGCGGGTTGCAATGTTGATTACGGCTGCGTTTCTTCCTCCGTATTCGGCACCGAATCCGCCCAACAACATGTCGACGTTTTTCACTGCCTGCATGTTAAAAATTCCCGACGACGACATAAAATGATAGGGGTTGTATATGGTAACTCCGTCGAGCATGATCAGATTTTCGCCCGGATCGCTACCCCGCACCGACAGCAAGGGGGAGAAAGGCTCAGCCGGCTCCATTCCGGGGATGTATCGCAATGCTTTGAATACATCGTTCCGGGCAACCGGAATAGACCGGATCTCATGGGGGGTAAGCGAATGGTGGCTCATTTCCACCTGCCGGTCACCCAAACGCTCCCGTTCCCGATCGCGCACACTTATCTGTCCAAGAGGAATATCGACCGGTTGAAGCATAATCGTTACATACCGATTTTCACCCTGACGGAAGCGGTAGGTTTCCTGAAGATCGGCATAACCCAAAAAGGAATATTCGACGATAACAACTGTGTCGGAAAGACCCGGAAGAATAAAAAAACCATTCGCATCGCTGATTGCCCCCCTGCCCGTTCCGAATAGTAAAACGGCAGCACCGGTTAGTGTTTCCCCAGTCGAGGCATCGGTGATCAAACCCGATAAAACCGAACGCTGTGCCGCAATAACGCTGGCAAACATCAGGCAGCCAAACAGAAGTCCATATTTACGTTTACAATTTCCAGGCACAATGAAACGAAATTCCAAGGTGAAACATTAAGGGATGATGGATTACATAATTCAGGTCTTCCATGATCCCAAGTCCGAAAACCAGCCCTGTCCGGTCGAAGCGGTTATAAAGGATCTGCTGCGTCATCGATGCATTGATGCAGAATATTTCTTCCAGGGCATGCCCACTGGTTTGCATGTCCTTCCAGTTGTTGACACCCAGCAACAGTGCCATTTTGTTGGTGAAAAGAAAGTCTGGCGATATCCGGTAATTCCAACGCCGGATATTGCTCCCCACCGCAATGGAATGAACAGTAGGCCGGTTGACATACCGGATAAATCCACTGCCCCGGTTGAAAATCCGGCTTGCCTCGGGTC
>DAIMEA010000037.1:0-15272 GCA_036725585.1 Prolixibacteraceae bacterium
AACATCCATGCCAATGATTTCGAAAGTCCAGAGCGGTGCCCCGTCCCCTCCCGAAAAACGGCTCCAAACATCTTCGTGCGGATCGATGATCAGGTTCAGGCCGTATTCATTGGCTTTTGTTACAATGGCTTTCACATAGGCAAGGTATTCCTCGTCGTATATTCCCGGCCCTTCGTGTTCAATAGCCTCCCAGGTAACCAAAAAGCGAATGAAATGGAAACCCCACGCTTTCAAACGGCCAAAATGCTCATCGGCTTCATCGAGCGGGAAAGGGCGTCCAATAAAGGAAACATCCTTTCCGTTGAAAAAACCTTCGCGAATGTGTGTTGCGCTATTGGGTTTGTAAGGAATTTTTGAGCTTCCGCCCAGGTTGATACCGCGCAAGAATAAAGATCGGCCTGTGGGGTCGGTAAACTGCCCGTCGTTTATAAGAATGTTTTTGTGGGTTGAAATTTCGGGAACGGTCGTTTCGGGGATGTCTCCGGGAAAAGTGCGGATACGTTTTTTGGGATCCTCATTTTTCGTTTGCCCGTGGGCTGAGAAGACTAAAACAATTGAAATATAGAAAAAGACCCATGCTTTTATGAAAATTGAATGATTCATATTTTTTTTACTGAGTTTCGAAATTATCGGGTTAAATACAAACTACACTTTATAAATTATCGGGTTAAATACAAAGTGATGTATCCGGATTTCCGTTAAAAAAAGCAATAACTTCAAAAAAACTATGTACGAAAAGCTTCTTTCGTGCTTGAAAAACGGATCCCTTCCTCTTTTGCCCGTTCGAATATCGGGGTGCCCAAATGTCCCATTCCGGCAACGTCCGACATGCAATCGTCGAGAATGACCAGCTTTTCCATCAGGCAAGGCGCTTCGTCCATCACCTGTTTCAGGCTGTTGGCCACACAATGTGAGCGGGCCTCACCTGCAAGAAATATCGTGTCGAATTTCCGGAGGGAATCAATCAGGTGTTGGTTTACCTGGGTTTCGGGCTGGCCCGGTATGGGTATGTTGGCTCTGAAAACACCAAAATGCTCCGTCAGGGGATGGATTCCCTTAGGAATGGTTTGGTAATAGTTTCCTTCCCACGACCATTCAATGAGTGCTTCCATAATATTTTCGTCAATTGCTGCACCGGGTGAGCCGATTAAACAATGATACGGCCAGATAAAGTGACCAAATTCTCCCTGTTCTTCCAACGCTTCGACATAATGGATGGCTTCCTTCCGAAAAAAACGGGGTATCCATTTCCCCTCGTGAATATCTTTTGCGGAAATAGGAGTAAAGGGATTGGGAAAATTCCCTTCGGCATTCTCCCAGAAGGATGGGTGTGAAATATCGTTCACCGGATGGTTATCAAGCGTTAATAAGATATGGTCGATGTTTGGCTTATTGGCTTTAATCCAGGCTGCCAGCCGTTTCATGTCGGCATTGGCCCCTTCAACAAACAACGATCCTGCAGGATTGCAAAAATCGTGTTGGGCATCGATGATTAGAAGCACGTTTTTTTCTTTCATCTGTTCAAGAGTTTTCATACGCTGCGTATCTTTTCTTTTTACAGAACGGGTTGTATTTCCTTTATGCAGGCATCGATTTCCTTCGAATCCCCTGTGTTCTTGTCCACAACATCCGATAGTTTGACAGCGGGTAAATATCCGGAAAATCCTTCGGGTTTGGCCGCAGTCATTTTGATGACGATGTTCAGTGGGATTACGCCAACATCGTTGGTAAGGTAGGTGCCAATTCCATATAAATCCTTCACTTTTCCATCTGCATAGTTTCGAATGGATTTTACTTTTTCAAGGTCCAGTGCGTCGCTGTACACAATGATTTTCTCTCGTGTGTCAATTTCGAACATAGAATAATGCTTTATTGCCTTATCGGTGAATTCGAACGGATCGCCGCTGTCCCATCGTAAGCCGTAAAAGATGTCCGAATAGTTTTTGTTGAAATTTTGAAAAAAGTTGTCCGAGGTGTAGGTGTCAGTCAGGGCAATGGCGAGTTTTCCCTTGTACACATCCACCCAGTTTTTCAGGCTTTCTTTGTTCGCGTTCCGATAACCGAAATGGGCGCCATGGTACATAAACCATTCGTGCGGATGGGTGCCGATGGGTTTTAACCCGTGCTTCATGGCCAGGAAAACATTGCTTGTCCCGTCGAGGTATGCGCCCATGTGTTTGCTCATAATGGTCAGAACCCGGTTGTGTACATCGAAAGAAAAGCGACGGCGGGTGCCAAAGTCGGTAATATGGGCGCCGACAGAAGCAAATTCTTTCGACTTAGCGATGGTACGAGGCACATAATTATCGGGCTTTTGGCCGGTTATGCGGAAATAAAGCTCGGAAATAAGAGCCAAAACAGGCACTTCCCACAAAACGGTTCGCGCCCAAAATCCTTTTATACCGACCTCAAGTTTACCTCCTGTCTGGCTGATTTTAACATCTTCGGGATCAAACCGGTATGCGCGCAGATATGCAATAAATGCTTCATCAAAATACGGACATTGTTCCCGAAGAAAGCTTTCGCTATCGCTGCATAACCGGAGGTTCTTCATGGCATCAACTTCATCGCGGAGAGCGCTGGCAAAACCTGCAGGGAAGGGGGTATTCCCCCTGTTGATGAATTCATAAATGACCTTCGCTTTGGGAAATTTTTTCAGGATGGCGTTCAGGGTTGTGAACTTGTACAGGTCGTTATCGGTGAAGTCGCGGATGATCATACGGGCGGAAAGGATTATTCTCCGTCAAAGATAAAAAATCAATTTTGAAACGACAGAATGGATAAGGAGCATTTGCCGGATCGATTTACAGGTCGAAGAATTATATCCGATTCTCCGGAGTGTTTTGGAAGAGATGTATACAAATATTGGGTAAGAACGGAATTTCAGGGTGATACTGGGGAACAACACATTGAAAGTATTTTTTGATTTGTTTGTTTTGCACCAGGAAAACATCGATATTTAATGTCCTGAAAAAGAAGTAAGTGTTTCTTTTAGATTTGCATTCAATTGTTTGATAAAAAAAATGAAAATACTATATGAACGCAAGGCATACGTATAAGAGAATTTTAAACATTCTTTTGTGTTTTCTATTCATTACAAAAGCATTTTCTCAAAAGGAGTATAAAGATGAATATGTTTCATTTCAGTATCCTGCAAACTGGGAGGTGATCAATAATCAGACCGAATATACACGACAAGTACTTTGCAAAAAAGTAAATTCTCCAACTGTTTATATAATTACCAGAATCTTAAAGATTGTTGATGTGAAAGAATATGCTAATTATATGAGGAATGAATTATCCTTAAATCAGGCTGTTAATGTAGAGCCCATTGAAGAACGATATTATAAATCCCATTTCGGCTATTCCTATAACTATAATGGATCAAAAAATGGAATTTCTGCCTGGGGACAGGCCTTGTTTTTTGTCCATGGCACCAAGGCCTATGAGATTATTAAGCAGGCGGGTTCAAAGGCAGAATTCGATACGGTTTACAAAACCATTGAAAACAGCCTGTGTTTTTTAGAGACAACTTCCTATAATCTCAATTCTGATTTGCCTGTTCAATTAGATGACTCCCGTTCGGAGGTATATAAAAAAATGGGTTATCCCGATAATCCTGCCGGGGCTTACTTCCAGAAAGGGCTCATAATCAAATACGATAATGATCGTGTGCGTAAAATTGAAGCATGCGCTCTTTCTTCGGGTGTAACCTATTTGGGATTAATTTATGGAATACGTATTGGAGATACATATAGCAAATGTGCCGAACTTTGGGGGAAAGAAACGTATCTGAAAAATGTTGAAGTCGGTATTTCTTACAGGACATGGAAAAGGGACAATTTCTATATCGTTTGTAAAATCAGAGACAATGTGGTTCGAGAAATTGTACTGCAAAAATCAATTAACTGAGACAGGTCTGATTTCAGCCCAACGGCAACGCTCTGGGCAAAAAATTGCAGCATGAAACAAACGAACTGAAAGGGCAATTCAAAAATCAAGCTCAGAGGAAAATCTCTGATATCATTGTGCGAAACATTAGGAATATAAAAGGCTTATCTCCGAAAGTTCGTTCCCAATTTGATGAATTCCATGAATAATTTTTTCGGCCTGTACTTTTGATGGCTTTTTCCTGCCGTTTACATATTGTGAAAGAAGAGTTGGATTCATGCCGATTTTCTCGGCCAGGAACTTTGCATTCAATACATTGTAATATTTGAAAAATTGTTGAAAATCGATTTCGAATTGAATAGTACCCTGACGAATTTGAATGCCTTCCTCTTCAAAAAACAGGTTTACAGCTTCGTATGCATTTTTTTGCAGGTCATTTATTGTCCGGCCTGTCGTAAATATGGGAAAATCTTTTGCATAGGCCGAGTACCCGGTATCGGTTCTTTCAACTATAAGCTTTAGGGTCTTATTCGTATTTTTCATTGCCATCTATTTTATGCCCGCCACTTTTCGAATTTTTTGCTCCAGACTTTTACCAAGCTCCTGGCTGCCATGGTTGGGGAAGATTATTGTTTCTTTAATCTTGTTATGTCTCATTTTAACATGCGAACCCGATTGTGAATGAACATACCATCCGTTTTTCATCAAAATTCGAAGCATCTCAGAGCATTTCATCGTTCAGGGTTTTGAAGCAAAGGTAAATAATTATTTACCTAAAGGCAAGTTTGAATTTTTCAAATTCCACAATTATGGAATAAAAATGAAGAAAATATTTTTTCAATAAATATCTTTGAATATCAAAATTATAACAATTACAAAATGAATATGAATTTAATATATTACACTGAGAAATTTGAAAAATACAATTTTTCATTAATGCAGTCGATAAATTCAATCGGAATGCATTTTAATAATAAAAAGGTAGGTTTAATTAAGGAAGTCTACCTTTCTATTCTTAATCGAATTGGAATAAATATAACTTCAATTCATATCCTTTCAAAGAATTTTCTTGAACAAAATGTTTCAAGCTCAATTGCATTACTTTTTAGAGCATGCATTTCAGACATGATTTTGGGTTATTATCTAATAAGTTTTACAAATAATGAGAAATCTTTTGAAGGAGAAATCAAAGTAAAAAATGTCGAATTTCTAAAATATGTACAAAGAGTTGGTCCCAAAGAACAAAAATTACTTTCAAAAGGAAGTAACAATACTAAAATAAATATTAATGAATTTATAAAAAGAAACTTTAAAGATTATTTAGAAAAAACTGATAATCAGGAAGAAATTTTTTATAAAAGTAATTCTGATATTAGAAAAGAATGTGAAAGTAATCCTACGTTACTAAACAACGATTTAAATTTAAAATTAACTGAAGAAAATTTATTTAAAAATTTGGGGGAAATAAATACTAAGGCTGAGGATCATTTTGATAGTATTTATATAATTTGGAGATATTATTCACAATTTCAACATTTTACTCATTTAGGTAGAGTTTTTATGAAAGATAGTAAAAAAAATATTTTGTATTACTTTATGGGTACTTTAATTGAAACCTATAATTTTCTTTCAGTAATGCAAAAAACTGTATTCTGCAATTTAATTATTGAAAATTTTGATCAGGCCAAAATGGAATTGATAAAAGTTTATGAAGATTATAAACTTAGCTAATTTTTTTGATTTATAAATTACATTGAAAGTTACAGCCGATTGTATTGAGTTGTCCTTTCAGGGCGCTTTTTGCGATTGGCCGGTTCAGCGCCCCGTGGCGTTGCCGCCGGGTTGAAGTGAATTGGGCTTTCAGCCCGAAACATCCCTTCGATTCATAATTCCGGGCCACTGTTATCCGTAAAAAAAACAAAATAGTTCCATTAGATCCCTTTTATATTTTATTCCCGATTTTTTAACTTGCAGAAAATTGCGTCCTGAAAGGACGACTGATTTCAGCCCAACGGCAACGCCTTGGGCATAAAATAAAATAATAATCAAGCGCACTGAAAGGGCAATTCAAAACTCCAAACTATGTCACAATCGTTATCAAGAATGTATGTTCATCTGGTTTTTCACACCAAAAATAATTCAACACGGATTCGCATGGAAGACAAAAGCAAGCTTTATGCTTACATGGGAACAATTATCAAGGATAATCAATCAATCCCAATAATTATCAATGGAACAGAAGATCATGTTCATATTTTTTGTGTAATGTCAAAAAATATTGCTTTGGCTAAACTTACCGAAGAAATTAAGCGACACAGCAGCCGTTGGATAAAAACACAAAACCCGTATTATCGGAAATTTGCATGGCAGGGCGGTTATGCAGGGTTTTCTGTGAGCCAATCCCTCCATGATAAAACAAAAAGCTATATCATGAAACAGGAGGAACACCACAAACGAATGACTTTCAAAGAAGAATTAATTGCATTTTTGAAAGAATATAATGTTGATTACGACGAGCGCTATTTGTGGACAGATTAAATTGCCCTTTCAGGGCGCTTTTTGCGATTGGCCGGTTCAGCGCCCCGTGGCGTTGCCGCCGGGTTGAAGTGAATTGGGCTTTCAGCCCGAAACATCCCTTCGATTCATAATTCCGGGCTACTGTTATCCGTAAAAAAACAAAATAGTTCCATTAGATCCCTTTTATATTTTATTCTCGATTTTTTAACTTGCAGAAAATTACGTCCTGAAAGGACGACTGATTTCAGCCCAACGGCAACGCCTTGGGCAAAAAACGAAGTATGCAACAAGCGCCCTGAAAGGGCAAGTAAAAAACTCCATCTTCTATTGAAATTCCTCCACCGGCGCACAGGTACAAACCAAATTCCGGTCGCCATATGCATCATCGATGCGGGTAACCGGCGGCCAGAACTTATTTTCCCGGATCCATGCCAGGGGGTAAGCGGCCTTGGTTCGGGCATAGGGGTGCTTCCAATCATCGTCGATGCACATAAACTGGGTGTGGGGCGCGTTTTTCAGCACATTGTCCTCTTTATCGGCAGCTCCGGTTTCCACTTCTTTTATTTCGGCATAAATCGAATTCATGGCTTCGATGAAGCGGTTTAGTTCGGGCAATGATTCGCTTTCGGTAGGTTCCACCATCAGGGTGCCGTGAACCGGGAAGGACAGGGTGGGGGCATGAAAGCCGTAGTCCATCAATCGTTTGGCAATGTCTATTTCGCTGATGCCGGCCGTTTGTTTCAGGTGGCGGCACTCCAGGATCATTTCGTGGGCAACGCGGCCTTTTGCTCCGGTGTACACAATTCCGAAGTTTTCTTTCAGGTGGTGGGCGATGTAATTGGCATTCAAAATGGCCACCTCGGTGGCTTTCCGCAGGCCGTCGCCGCCCAGCATTTTGATGTAGCCGTAGGTGATGGGCAGCACCAGGGCACTTCCCCAGGGCGCAGCCGATACGGCATGGATTCCGATGTGTCCGTTGTTCATCACAGAGTGGGAGGGTAAAAATTCGACCAGATGCCGGGCCACAGCAATCGGGCCCACACCCGGGCCGCCTCCTCCATGGGGTATGGCAAAGGTCTTGTGAAGGTTGAGGTGGCACACATCGGCCCCGATTTTTCCGGGACTGGTCAGCCCTACCTGGGCATTCATGTTGGCTCCGTCCATGTAAACCTGGCCTCCATAGCGGTGGATGATGTGACAAACATCGGTGACCGATTCTTCGAAAACGCCGTGGGTTGATGGGTAGGTAATCATCAGTGCGGCCAGTCGGTCCTTATGTTCTTCCGCTTTTTGTTTCAGCGCTTCCATGTCGATGTTTCCCCGTTCGTCGCAGGGAGTTACCACCACCTCCATGCCGGCCATCACGGCACTGGCGGGATTGGTTCCGTGTGCCGAGGATGGTATGAGACATACATTTCGGGACTCTTCGCCCCGGCTTTTGTGGTAGGCCATGATCACCATCAATCCGGCATACTCGCCGGCAGCACCGGAGTTAGGCATCAGGCTCACATCGGCCATTCCGGTAATCAAGGCCAGGTCGCGCTTCAGCTCCTCCATCATGATCTGATAGCCCATGGCCTGGTTCTTGGGCACAAAGGGGTGAAGGTCGCCAAATTCGATCCAGCTTAAGGGAAGCATTTCGGTGGCGGCATTTAGTTTCATGGTGCACGATCCGAGCGAAATCATCGAATGTGTAAGCGATATGTCTTTGCGTTCCAGCTTCTTGATGTAGCGGACCATTTCTGTTTCCGAGCGGTAACGGTTAAACACATCCAGCTGCAAATAATCGCTTTCCCGGGCAAATTTTGGATCGACCGGGCATTCGGCCGGGTAATTGCTAACGAAGGGGACGGGACGGTTGGCTGCCTTGGCAAACACCTCCAGTATCCAGTTTATATCGTCGACGTTGGTTGTCTCATCGATGCTCAATCCGACCTCCCCGTTTTCGAAATAGCGGAAGTTCATTTCAAGGTCGATCGAGAGCCATTCAATATCTTCCATTTTTACATGGCGGGGGAGGTCGAAGCGTATGGTGTCAAAAAAGAAGGGATTGCGTTGTTGGTAGCCCAGTTTTTCCATTTCAGCGGCCAGCAACGCAGCAATGGAGTGGATGCGTGCGGCGATGGAATAGATTCCCCTGGGCCCGTGATATACGGCATAGAATCCGGCCATGGTAGCCAGCAAGGCCTGCGCCGTGCATATATTCGACGTGGCTTTTTCACGTTTGATATGTTGTTCCCGGGTTTGCAGGGCCATCCGGAGGGCGCGGTTTCCGTTGGCATCTTTCGAAACCCCGATGATCCGTCCGGGCATGCTTCGTTTGTACTCGTCCTTCGCAGCAAAAAAGGCCGCGTGGGGTCCTCCGTAGCCCATGGGGATACCAAAACGCTGCGATGAACCAAAACAGATATCGGCGCCCCATTCACCCGGGGGAACCAGCAGGGCAAGGCTCATCAGATCGGCGGCAACGGCCACTTTACACTCGTTCTTGTGGGCTGTTTCCACCAACTTGGAATAGTCTTCGATGTTCCCGTCGGAATTGGGATACTGCACCAGGGCGCCCATTACTTTATTGTGGAAGCCGAACTTTTGGTAATCGCCCTTTTCCAGGGCAATTCCCAGGGGTTCGGCCCGGGTGACCAGCACGTCGAAGGTTTGCGGCCATATTTTTTCATCAACCAGGAGGATATTGGCCTCGTTCTTCTTTTGATCCCGGCTGCGGGTGTTGTAGATCATGATCATGGCTTCGGCTGCAGCAGTAGCTTCGTCGAGCAGGGAAGCGTTTGCCAGGGGAAGTCCCGTAAAATCGCAAATCATGGTCTGGAAATTTAAAAGGGCTTCGAGCCGCCCTTGCGATATTTCGGCCTGGTAGGGTGTGTAGGAGGTGTACCAAACCGGATTTTCAAAAACATTCCGGAGAATCACCGCCGGGGTGATGGTGTCGTAGTAGCCCATGCCGATGTAGGTGTTGAACACCTTGTTTTTATTCGCCAGGTCGTGTATTTTGCGGTAGTACTGACGCTCGGTAAGACCGGGACCCAGATCAAGCGCCTGGTCGAGGCGGATGCTTTTGGGCACGGTTTGATCGATCAGTTCATCCATCGACTGTACGCCGAGGGTTTCGAGCATTTGTTCAATCTCGTGGGAGCGGGGGCCTATGTGCCGCCATCCGAATTTATCGTTTTTGATCACCGTGTTAATTTTTTTGAAGTAATGAATCGATACAAAAATAACGGAAACAGAAGCAGAAAAAATGATTTTGATGGGTTTGTTTTCGGGAACAGAGATTTTTCAATATACTTGTATTGTTGTGATGTTAAACAAAAAACCTTTTTCGAATAGAGAGTGCAATGATCGATTCTTTTAACTGCTTGCTTATGAGAAAATACCTTTTACTTTTTCCATTTGTCGTGTTTTTATTCAATGTTCCAGGCTATGCTCGTGACGAAGGAAAAATCCGGCGAACACCTTTGTTTTGGGAATCCGATATCGTTGAAAATTCCTTCATTCCAAAGGTTTCCGTTACTCAGGGCCTGGTCTTGCCCGATTCGATTCTGTCCTACAGTTACCAGAGTGAATCCGATTCGGTTCTGGTGCTCAAAAGAATTCCGGTTTATGATGTGCAGGGGAATCTGACTCATCAAACCGAATATTTGTGGAATACAGAGACCCGGCAGTGGATGGAATCTTCCCAATTGGAAATGGATTACGATTTGGATGGGAGAATCATTTTACGGGCCTTTTATGAATGGAATCTGGATCGAAAAATCTGGGTTGAAAAGAGTCGGGAGGAATATCGCTTCGACACCGACGGGCGAACTACCTTTTTTACCAGTTATCGCTGGGATCGCAGCCTGGGGAAATTGATCGGGCAGTACTGGAATGAAGATCAATACGATGCTGCCGGAAATAGAACCCTGGAGGAGAATTATGTCTGGAATACGGGGCTGGACAAGTGGGAAGGACAAAGTAAAATCGAATATTCGTACAACGAAAAGGGGAAAGTTCTGTCCCAAATCAATTATGAATGGTCCCATTCTGAATCGGCATGGCAGGTCTATTCTCAATATAAATCGGAATATGAATCCGATAATTTCGGACAAACGATATCCGAAGTTGTCTATTACAAAGGAGCGGGGAGTGAAGCATGGATCAATCTGAGTAAAAATGTATACGTTTGGAATGAACAGGGGAACATGACCGACCGGGTGGGGTATCGTTGGGATGCACCAGCCGGAAACTGGGCCGTGCGCGATAAAACAAAATACGTTTACGACGATCAGTCCCGCCTGTTATCCGAACTGTACTCCATCCGGGAAAGTTCCTGGATGGATGAACACAAATACGAATATCGTTACGACGAACGGGGAAATATCATTCAGGAGTCTCGGTACAATTGGGACAGGGATCGAAGCGCCTGGGTGGGGCTTTACCAGCATGATTATGCTTTTGACCAATGGGGCAACGAAACAATGCAATCGGGATTTCAGTGGGATTATGAAAAGAACGGTTGGATGGGTATGTACAAAGGAGAGCGGGAACTGGACGAACAGGGGTATGTAATCTGGGATGTTCGTTATGCCTGGGACGCAGAGGCCGGCGACTGGATAACAACCTACCGGAGCGAATTCGCATACAACTTATTTGGCGACCTGATTGTTCAGGAAAGTTTTGAGTGGAATCCCGTAACAGGTTCTTTTCAGGAAAGCTACAAATGGGAAGGGATTTATGATGCAAACGGGGTATTGCACATAGAAAAAGACTATTACCCCAATTCATCGGGTCAGGGGCTGGTTATTACCCGGAAAGACTACTTTTTCTATTCTGATTTATCCGGAATAGCCCGAAACCACCTGCATTCGGTGAAAATCTACCCGAATCCCGCCGGAGAATGTTTATACATTGAGGGCATGGACGGGAGCGAAGTGCGTATTTACAATCTGAATGGGCAACTTCTCCTTTTGGAAGCGCACTTTGGGCATTCGGTAAACATCAGCGCCCTTCAACAAGGAACATACCTCGTCGCGATCGGCAAGGGGCAGGAAAGCGTGAAACGCTTGTTTGTAAAGGAGTAAAGGCAGATCGCTTTATGATCATTGTGGGGAAGGGGACTAAAGAAACGGATTCCCTCTTCTTTCTTCTCCGATTGTGCTTGACGGCCCGTGCCCCGAAAAAACAGTCACATCATCGGGCAAAACCAGCAATTTCGATTGAATACCGGAAATTAAGGTTTCGTAATCGCCGCCCGGAAGATCGGTGCGGCCAATGCTGCCCCGGAACAACACATCGCCGGCAATCAGTATTTTTGAGGCCTCGTTATGAAAACAAACACTTCCCTGAGAATGGCCGGGCACATGGATGACCTGTAATTCCGAATTTCCAAAAGTAACCCGGTCCCCTTCGTTCAGTTCGGCATCGGCTTTTCGGACGGGCTGAACCGGAATCCCGAACAGGGCTCCCTGCTGCCGGGCGTTTTCAACCCAGAATGCATCGCCCGGATGGGCTTCCCATTTTATACCGTATCGTTCGCGGCAGGTTTCAACACCCATAATATGGTCGAAATGCCCATGGGTATTGATCAGTTTCACGGGTTTGAGCCCATTCGACCGGATGAAATGATCCAGCTTTTCAAATTCCCGGGGATTGCTGCATGCCGCATCGACAATAATGCATTCACGGGTTTCGTCCCATAGAATGAAGGTGTTGACCTGTATCGGATTGAAAGTAAAGGAATGATGTTGCATTGTTCCTATTTGATATCCATTTCTCCATTTTCTTTGCAAAGGTCGGAATTTCTCCAAACCTTAATCTTGTTAACTAAGATTCAGCCAATCAGCCACTCAGCCATTCAACCACTCAGGCACTCAGGCACTCAGGCACTCAGGCACTCATTCACTAAGGCACTCAGGCACTCAGGCACTCATTCACTCATTCACTCATTCACTCATTCACTTTTTTCAATTTGTCCCTTTCAGCATCGGAACAAAAGAAAAATTCCCGTACAATTCCTGATCCCAGCTTGTTTCTCCGGTACGGATCAGCAGGGTCATTACCTCGTGGTTCCCCTGGTTAACGGGAATCACCATTCGCCCACCGATGCAGAGTTGTTGTTTTAGTTCTTCGGGGATATAGGGAGCGCCGGCAGTAACAATTATTCCCTGGAACGGTCCGTAGGTGGGCAGGCCTTTGTATCCGTCTCCAAAAAAGAACCGGGGATAATAACCCAGTTCGGGCAATAATTGTTGCGCTTTAACATACAATTCTTTCTGGCGTTCGATGGTAAATACCCGGGCGCCCATTTCAAGCAAGACCGCAGCCTGGTAACCCGATCCCGTACCCACTTCGAGAATTTTCGCGTTGGGACTGACTTGCAGGAGTTGGGTTTGGTAGGCCACGGTGAACGGTTGTGAAATGGTTTGTCCGGCGCCGATCGGGAACGCCTGGTCTTTATAAGCAAAGCCGATGAAGCTGCTCTCCATGAACAAATGTCGGGGCACCTTGCCGATGGCTGCCAGAACCTCCCGGTCGGTGATCCCTTTTTCACCAATCGATTCCACCAGGCGTTTGCGCATACCCTGATGTTGTAAGCTGTCGTTGATCATGCTCATTATTCTTTCCCAAAAATAGACAGAATGCTCAAAATAAAAACATGGGAAGGTGGTGGGTTATCTTTTTTTATTATAAATTAAGCCGGAAAATTCAACCGATTCATGGCATATCCTGATTTACTTTCATGTTGAACGCATTGCTCATAGGGCAGAGTGACGACCTTGACGTCTTTACAGAAATACTGGGCAGGAGCCGGTATTTCCGAAAAATGGAGCAATGGAAAACAAAAACCGGTCTGCTGGCCGAGCGTGACGATCATGGGGGCTTTGATGCTTTTCATGCCTATCTGATTGTCAGTCCGCTGGAGCATCCTCAGGAGCTTTTTTCTTTTTTAATCCGGAGAAAAGAAAACCTGTATTTTGTCGATCAACCGGTGTTCCGGGAAGCAACGCTGAATGAACTGGATCTTTTGCACCGTGAATCGGGAAATATTCTGCAACCCGGGGTTCCGGAATTATTCCATCCCCTTACCGAAGAGTTTCTGACATCACACAGTAGCCATTTGTTCTTCCGGTACACGAAATCGGTGGCTTCCCGAAAAATGATCCGTCCGGCCATTCTTTCTGCTTTGGCTTTTCTGGCCCTTCTTTCGCCTATGCCGGTTAAACGGATGGACGTCAACACCATCGATTCGACACGGTATAGTCGGCCCCATATTAAAATCCGGCTGAAACTTTTCGATAGTTCGATCAGTTACATCATCATCCGGATGGAATCAACCCCCGAACATTCCATCATTATTGAGTCGGCCGATGGAAATTTCACCTTTAATTTTGCCGGTAATTATCTTGAAAATATTCATGGGGCCCGTTTTTTGTGTGATCCGGTTCCCGAGCACGATTTGTGGTTTAAATCGCTCGAAAGCTTTGCGTTGAATATTATTTTGAATCAAAAACCTCTTTTTACCCTGAATCATTATCGGATGTGTTTTCATGTTTTGGATAAACTGCAAAATATTTTATACAACAGTTTTTGATTTTCTTTTTAAAAAATTAGTTTTGCGCACAATATTTTTCGGGGTAAGCCGTTTTCAAATCTGCAAGAGGAACACTTTTCCTGACCATCGATACCTGCAATGAACAAAAGGAAACAAGTTGTGCGATACATGCTTCTCGACGCCTTGGCTGCGGCTTTGGCATGGTCGTTGTTTTTTGTTTATCGCAAAGCCTTTTTGGAGAATGGAAAAGTATTTGATTTTTCCGATGTCCGACTCGATTCCAACTATTGGATTGCCCTTTTTGTCCTGCCTGCTTTCTGGTTGATTCTTTACTATATTACCGGTTTTTATCAGGATATTTTCCGACGTTCGCGTTTGATCGACCTGGGTCAAACTATTTTTACCGGACTGCTCGGGGTGATCGTGATCTTTTTCACGCTGATGCTCGACGATGTTATCGATAACTACCGCTATTATTATCACTCTTTCTTTACCTTGCTGGTTTTGCAGGTTGTTCTGACTCTGATCCCGCGTTTGTTTCTCACCACCCGGACCATACACCGGGTCCATAAACGGATCATCGGATTCAATACCGTAATTGTGGGCAGCAACGAACAGGCGGTGAAGCTTTACGAAGAAATGACCCAAAGCAAAATTCCTTCCGGAAATATTTTTGTCGGATTTGTTCGGGTTGATAACCGGAATGAATTGTTGCTCGAAAAACATCTTCCTTTATTGGGAACCATTACCGATTTGCCACGGATCATCGATGAAAAGCACGTGGAAGAAATCATCATTGCCATTGAAACCTCGGAACACAACAAAATACAGGAGATACTCGGAATGCTCGATTACCGGGGTGTAACGGTGAAAGCCATCCCCGATATGTACGATATCCTGGCCGGAACCGTCAAAACCAGTACCATTTATACCAGTCCGCTGGTGAAAATATCCAATGGAATCATGCCGGCCTGGCAGGAAAATGTGAAACGTGTGATCGATATTGTTTTCTCGTTGATAGCCCTGATCATTTTTCTGCCCTTTTTCCCCTTTGTGTATATGGCCATTAAATCTTCGTCGAAAGGTCCGGTTCTTTATGCCCAGAAACGGGTAGGTCGCTTTGGGAAGGAATTTACCATTTTTAAGTTTCGGAGTATGGTAGCTGATGCCGAAAAGAGCGGACCCGCGCTCTCGTCGCATAACGATCCGAGAATTACAAAGTTTGGGCAGTTTATGCGTCGTACCCACATCGACGAAATTCCCCAGTTTTACAATGTAATCCGGGGCGACATGTCGCTGGTGGGGCCCCGGCCCGAAC
>DAIMEA010000038.1:0-15000 GCA_036725585.1 Prolixibacteraceae bacterium
AACAGTTTGAACCTTTCGGGCCGCATAATATGACGCCTGTATTCATGACCGAAGATGTTTTGGATGCCGGGAAAAGCCGGCTGGTAGGGCAAAACGATGGGCATATCAAACTCGAATTGGTAGAGCCAAATAGCTCCAATATTAAATATTCAGGCATTGCCTTTTCTCAAGCCGACAAGTTCCCCTTAATCGAATCGGGGCTGCCCTTTGATATTTGTTATTCGTTGACAGAGAATGAATTCCGGGGGAGAACTTCCATCCAGTTGTTTATCCGGGACATAAAAAGGCGATCAGAAACTCGGCGAAAACAGGCGAAATAATCCCGGAAAACTTACGGGGATCGACTTTCATTTATCTTTTTATTGATGATTTTTGCTTTCGAAAGGCGCTTCTACTGTTTTTCCATCCTTGCCTATGTAAAACCATTGATCGCTCACCCATCGGGAGAATTCTCCCACTGTGAGGGTTTCACACTGGATCGCAACTTTTGCCTTCCCGTTTTCAAAAGGAAAGGCTGCTTCAAATCTTGGCTCAATCACGATCCTTCCGGTTGAATCGGCATAACCGATTTTACCGTCGAGAATTATTCGAAATCTCCCTTCCGAATAATAATCCGGTCCGTTGTCGAAGCAAAAGATTTCATACAAAACATTCCCTTCTGTATCAATGGCCCAAAAGCCGGTTTCTTCGTCAAGAACCACACCAAAGGTCTGAAATGAATCAGTCAGGCAAAGCCCGTACGTTCCCGGGGGTATGATGGTGTCGCCCTCTTCGTTCAAATAACCGCATTGTCCATCAGAAAGCGAATCGCAAAAACGATAAAGGGTGTGATGTGTTTTTTGCATACCTGTGTATTGCGAGATGCCTGAAAAGATCAGGAAAACGCCACCGATAAAAACGATGACGGATATGAGGATATTGAGTACTTTTTTTATCATAAATCCGGGCATGAATTTACAAAGGATCTGCCAAATATCCGCGACTAAATGGTTCTGCTCCCGCTCCCGATTTTTCGAACCAGGTTTCGTGCCTGGACCATGCACATGGGGGCGCCACCGCCCGGGAAGACCCACTGGCCCGTCATATAAAAATTTAGAAGGCCCGGTAGTTTTTTGGGCAATACCGTTCCAAACGTTTTAACCGTAGGGAGCCAGCCCTGGTATGAACCCTGCCAGTTGCCCGTGTACCGTTCCCAGGTTACCGGTGTGGCTATATCGCTCTGTTCAATTTTCGGGCGAATGCCCGGAAACCATTCATCCAGCAGGTTTATGTAGCGTTCCAGAATGCCGTTTTTTTCCTGTTCATAAGCTTCGCGATCGTTGTCGTATAATTTTTTCCAAAAATCATATCGGGTTTCAAACTGCGCTTTCAGGACGCTATGCCCCTGAGGGGCAAAAGCAGGGTCGTGGCAAAAATGAAAGAAACCGGTCCAGGGGACTTTTTGCCCGCAAATTTCGATGGGCTCCTTTAGCTGTATGTCGGTAATGGGGGCATAGCCCGAAAAGTCGTGTTTTATTCCCAGGCTGATTGAAATCAATGGGGGCCAGAGCGATGGATGTTGATATATCTTTTCCAGTTTCGGTGGAATCTTCACTCCCTTCAGAAGGTCGAAAAGGGTGGTTCTTCCGTCGCAGGCCGAAACAATTACATCGGCTTTCAGAAGGGTGCCATCTTCCAGTTCAATCCCCGTTGCTTTGCCATTCTCAACCACGATCCTTTTTGCTTTGCACCGGTACCGGATCGATCCATTCAGGGAGAGAAATTTTTTTTCAATGGCACGGACAAAGCTGAGCGACCCTCCCAGTGGGTATCCTCCTTCCTGTTTGTGCATGTAGCTGAGGGGAATGATGGCCATAATGGCCGGAAGTTTCGTGACGGGGAACAGGCGGAAAAGCATTTCTTTTAATTCAGCATTCTTGAAGCGTTTTTGGAGGTAATCGTAAATCGACTGTTGTTTTAACCGTACGAAAGCCGGAAGAAACGGAAGCATTTCCCAAAAATCCCTGTACCGGAAATGGCCGAAGTCCGTATCCATGGGCGGGTTGAACCGGACAAATTTCCGGACCAGTCGAAGATAGCGGCCAATGTTTTTTCGTTCATCGGGAAACAGGGACAGCAATTCTTTTTCAAACCGGTCGATATTTGTATAGGCATGAAAGGTTTTGGTGGGTGTTTGAATGGTCCGAAAGATTTCATCGTAATGGAATGTTATTTCATCCGCCACCCCCAGTTCCTGAAAGACCGGGAAAAGCCGTGTGCTTTTGTTGGAACCCAACACCCAGTGAAGGCAATGGTCGAAAAGATATTTTCCCCGTTTCCAAGAAGTACAGACGCCCCCCGGAAGGGAATGCATCTCGATGATCTCTGCCTGGAAACCATTCATCAGGGCATAGCACCCCGTGGATAAGCCGGCAATACCCCCACCGATAATGAGCATTTTTTTCATGGGCTTGCTTTTAGACAGAGCGATCGTAAAATTAATCTGATTTTGGAAATCCGGTGCAGCCGGTGTGAATGTTTTTATGCTTACGTTGGTTTTACACCCTATTTCACCAGACATAATTTTTATAATCAAATTGCTCCGGTAAATTAGCGGGTCTGCTTTGTCAAACTGAGAAAAGAAATTTTTTAATGAACATGAACACATAAGCATTTTCGGTTAAAACCGAAGAATGTTATACTATTTTTCGGTTTGAACCGAAAATTGTTATCATTTTGGCAAAGCAACAACTGTGGTTATTGACGAAGCCTACCGCAGTATGCCCGGGGGGATGAGTTCAAACTACCCTTGATCGTTTGAACCATTGTGTCATTCCGACGATCCCGATGTTCATCGCGATTCCCTCGGAATAGCAACTTTTTCAACGGTCATATAAGCATTTTGCCCAAAAATTTTGGGCGGGATTACCAATAATGACCAGTAACTAATGACCAGAGACCAGCAACCAGCAACCAGCAACCAATTCCTTTCTTTCCAGCCATCTCTTCACTTCTTGTTCAGGTAATGATCTACCGCCAGCACCAAAAACATGAAGTTGGTCGATCCGCCGCCCATTACGTATTCGGTTTGCTGCCAGAAGTAAGGCCAGATTTTAAACTCAGGCAGGTCGGGCCGGATCATGGCGGTGCCCGAAACCACCCCGCCGGGAATATACGACCAGTCGGCCCGGTTTACCCCGTAAGCCACGGTTGCTGACTCGGCGCCAATACCCGAGGCAAACGATGCCGTATTCCTGCCGGGATGGACACCCAGCACAAAGTTCAGGGCATCGATGAAATAATCCGGTGTCGTTATTTCCGGCCAGGCCTTGTGAACGAAATACTGCTCAACGCCAAAACGCTGTATGGTCCAGCCATCGCCCCAAATGCTGGGTCGATAGGGAACGCCGAAGGGCGATTTTTCCGATTCGGCCACCACTCTTTCGGATTCATGTAGAATGGCGGCAGCCAGTTTTTCTTTGAACGATTCCTTTTTCAACAGGGGAAGGGCTCGCCCCACCGCCCAACCTACCCGGCGTGCCTGGTTCACGATCAGATCTTCCATGGAATACAACGCATCGGCAAAGCGCGGGTCCTGAGTCGTTATCAGGAGTTCGGCAGCCAGTTCCACCTTTGGTCCCAGGGGGCGGGAAGATGTGCCCGAAGTCTCCCAGATGGCCAGGGCTGTTTCGAGACATTCCTTTGCCAAAGCAGGTTTATAACTCTGAAGAACCCGCGCAGCCAAGGCCAGCCCGGCTCCTGTTTTGCATTCCCGGGAAGGATTACTTTCGGTAAAAACCATCCGGTCGTCGCGCCACTCAACCGGCATTGTTCCATCCCATATTTTGTTGTCGGTCATGGCGGCTGCATCGCCTAGCATAACATACTGCCGAAGATCGGAGCAGATAATACCTCGGTAGAGCCGGCCCAGGGAACGATAGGCGCCCAGAACAGAGCGCAGACCGTGCTCTATTTGTTGGAGCAGGTCGTTCACCCCGTCGGTCTGGTGGATTTCCACTACGCGTTGTTCCCAGTCGATTGTTGTTGCATCGTAATCCAGACCAAATTCTTCAATCATCATGGAAAGCAGAGCAACTTCACCTATTTGGGATTCCACCCTGAGGTCGTAGTCGCCGGCATCGTGCCAGCCTCCTTCGTTCAAACCCGGAACAGCATCATAGGGTTGATAATCCGTTAAGGTGGAAGGGCCCTGGTGATAACCGTCGAAATGGTTCAGGTCGGTTGGAGCCATCAGGGCATCGTCGAGGTGGCAGGCATCGTGCCAGACCCGGTATTTCTCGTTCACCCGCATGTGGCACATCTGAACAGGCAGGAAATAGTCAATCACCGGTTGCCATACATGGTTTTGGTATACATCATCGTCGATCCGGAATGGGTTGCTCTTGTGTTTTCCGCATTCAAGAAGATACATCCCCGCTTCGGTGATTTCGGAAAAATCGGCGATAAAATAGTGGTAGCGAAGGAACAGACCCCACTTTTTGGGATACAGGTCTTTAACGGATTGAAGCCCGTCGGGTGTAATCTTCATCAGGCGGATCGTTCCGGTTTCTTCCAGGCTTTGGTCCGTTTCGATTACGGCTTTTTTGGCTTGCTTCGGATGGTAACCTACCTGGGAAATATGGATAACGGGTTCGTAAACCCATTCGGGAACGACATTTGGGGTCACTACCCATTCCAGGGCATTTTTTGTGGTTTGTACAGCCAGGGGCTCCCGGACAATATACCAGCCGTTGTTGTGGTTGCTACGCCCGTCCCAGAGTTCCAGCGCCCCTTTCGTTTCGATGGTGATTTTCTGAAGCGGTTCTTCGGGGGTCACAATTAATTTTTTTCCTTTCGCCAGGGCTTGGGCAAGATCTCCTTCCGGTTGCCGGATCAGCGGGCCGTTGGCTTGTTGGGGGAAAATACCGGTCTGTCGATCCATCCAATACGTTTTCCCGAAGAGGTGGGTGGGGAAAAGTTCGAAGTTGAATCCTACCTTTCCTTCCCATTCCGCCGGAAGCGGCTCGTCCAGGTCGACGGTTATTTTAACGGAACTTCCCGAGAGCGGAGTTACGTTCACTTTGTATCGCAATTTCAGGTCGGGATATTCTATGGGGTTGAATCCCCTGCGGTTTCGGCTTGAATCGGGGAACCAGAGTTCCTGGGTGATGGTCCGTGTGAGCGGGTCGACGGAATGCCTGCCCGCTTTGGGAATGGGCGACCACTGACCAGGTGATACTTCCAGCCGCACATCCCCGTTGGCAGCCACCCGTTCGCCGTGCTGAATAATCGTGACCCCTGTCTGGTGCCCTTCGGGATAAATATCGGCGAAAACAGTAACGTTCAAACCCCTCATTTCGAAATAACCCTTTTCGTTCAGAACAAGGGCGTTTTGACTTACACCGTTGAGGGCCAACAGGAATGCAAAAAAAAGGAAGCACGCTGCTTTCATACCATTCGATTTATGTTTGGATAAAAAGAGGTATCAAAGAAGCGGATCATAAAGGGTCTTCAGGATTTTTTCCTCCTCTTCCCAGCAAAGTTCACCGGCAGCTTCCCGACAATTCGCTTTCCATTCGTCCAGGGCTTTCGCCTGGCCCAGCATCGACAGGATTCCGTTTGCAATCCCGTCGGGTGTTGGCTCATCGATGATTCTGCCCACCCGGTAGCCCTCGACGATCGCTCGGATCTCGGGGAGCCCGGTAGCCAGAACCGGCACCCCGGCCTGGATGTAATCGAATAATTTGTTGGGCAGGGCAAACCGGTAATTTAATCCCATGTCCTTTTCGATACTCAATCCCAGAGTTGCCCGGGAGGTTAAGGCGGGCATTTTTTCAAAAGGAATTCTTCCTGTAAAAAAAACCCGGTCCAACAAACCTTCTTTTTCTGCCAGTGCTTTGCACTCGTTTAATAAATCACCATCACCGATAATTACCAGCCGGGTATTTTTCACCTGATGCATGGCCCGGATGGCTTCTTCAATACCTCTGCCCAAATTTACGGCGCCCTGGTAGAGGATGATGGGTAAATCAACCGGAAATGGGGGGGGATATTTAGCATCGGAAGGAGTGTGTTTGCTTTTTAGGGGGAGATTCCGTACAACCTGAAAGTCCGTGCCGTATTTCTCCCGGTAAATGAGGGCAATGCTGTTGCATACCGTATAACAGCGGTCCAGTTTCGGGACGATCTTTTTTTCGATTTTTTCCCAGATGCGTTGCACCGTCGGCCGTCCGACTAGTTCCGGAACTTCGGTAAAGTATTCGTGGCTGTCGTATACCAGGGGCTTGCCAAGCAAACGGGCGGCAGCAAAACATCCCGGCAGCGTATCCAGATCGTTCGACACAATAATGTCGAAATTCCGGGCAAGCAGATAAACGAAGATTCTGAGGTTGTATGTGGCATAAAACAGCGGCCCTTTTTGAAGGCAAAGAGCAAAGCGGCGACAAGCATAGGTTCGGCTTTGCAGCGGAAGGGAATGGGGTAGGACCCTGCCTGCCAGGGTAACATCGAAACCCATGTTCTGCAGGGATGTGGCAATTTTATGCACCCGCTGATCCGTGACCAGATCGTTGGTCACAGCCAGCACGACCCGTTTCTTTTTCCGTTTGTTTATTTCGGCTGGTAATTCCATTAATCCATTTATTGCAAACAAAACTAACGGATTTTTTCGATATTTGGGGAAAGTTCTGGATGCGGGATGCGGGATGCGGGATGCGGAAAGCCGGCAACCCACAATTCGCAACTCATAACTCATAACGCATAACTCGCATCTTTTCTGGATGCTGGAAACTGATTATAAATCATTACCGACAGGTGTCCAGGATGCTAATTTGAATTTTTTGATGGTTGATCGTATGTTCCAATTACACAAGAATATTGATTTGAAGCCCTATAATACGTTTGGGATCCGTGCTTCGGCTGACGGGTTGGTGGAATTTTCCAACGCGGTGGCCCTGATTGATTATCTGGAACATAATCCGCTTCCTGAAAGCTATTTTATTCTGGGAGGAGGAAGCAATCTTTTGTTTACAGGTAATTACTCCGGCTGGTTATTCTACCCCAATATCCCGGGTTTGCACGTGGTTAAAGAAAACCGGCATCATATATGGCTTGAAGCGGGCGCCGGGGTAACCTGGGACAACCTAGTCGCTTTTGCGGTTGGTTCCGGATGGGGCGGAGTGGAAAATTTATCGGGTATCCCGGGAATGGTTGGCGCAACGCCGGTTCAGAACATTGGTGCGTACGGTGCAGAGGTTGGTGAACGGATCGAACGGGTTAAAGCGATCGACCTGCTCAAAAAGAAAGAGGTAACTTTCTCCAGGGATGAATGCTGTTTTGCATACCGAAATTCACTATTTAAAAATGAACGGAAAAACCAGGTCGTCGTGACCTCGGTTGTTTATAAACTGGACAAAAGCCCGGTATACAATCTCGATTACGGTTCACTCAAAGCAGAAGTTGAACGGCAGGGTACTCTTTCCCTTTCAACGATTCGTCAGACAATCATGAGTATCCGGGATTCAAAACTACCCGATTACCATACGATCGGTAACGCGGGAAGTTTTTTTAAGAACCCGGTGCTGGATCGTACCCGGGTGGAAAGCCTGATGGAGCAATATCCCGGAATGCCGGTATATACAACTCCCGACCGGGAAAAGAGGAAGCTGGCAGCCGGATGGCTGATCGATCAGTGTGGCTGGCGGGGCTACCGGGAAGGCGATGCCGGTGTGCACCCCGGACAGGCTTTGGTCCTGGTCAATTATGGAGAAGCAAGCGGGCGGGATATTTTTCATCTTTCAGAAAAAATCAGACAATCTGTTTCGGAACGATTTGGCGTGCTGTTGGAACCGGAAGTGAATATTTTGTAGGTAGAACGGTTATATGAAAAACGGAATACGTTTGAATAAAAAAAGTTGTGAGTTTATGCGTTATGAATTGCGGTTATCGGGAAAGCCTGCCTGCCGGCATCCAGTATCCAGCATCCCGCATCCGGTTTCGAGCATCGAGCATAGAGCATTCCACATCCAGCATCCATGAATCCATTTAAACTAACATCGGAATACAGCCCTACCGGGGATCAGCCTGAGGCGATTGATCAACTGGTTAAGGGAATCGAAGAGGGGATTTTTGCCCAGACTCTTCTGGGCGTAACCGGTTCGGGAAAAACCTTTACCGTGGCCAACGTAATTGAGCGGGTACAGAAACCCACGCTGGTCCTGAGCCATAACAAAACGCTGGCAGCCCAGTTGTACAGCGAATTGAGAGCATTCTTCCCCGACAATGCCGTAGAGTATTTTGTTTCCTATTACGATTATTACCAGCCCGAAGCCTACCTGCCCGTAACGGATACCTATATCGAAAAAGACCTTTCCATCAACGACGAGATTGAAAAGCTACGCTTAAGTACTACTTCCACACTTCTTTCGGGAAGGAGGGATGTGGTAGTGGTTTCCTCCGTTTCTTGTCTCTATGGAATTGGCAACCCGGAAGATTTTCATGCCAATGTAGTTGAACTGAAGGTAGGGCAGACCATTGCCCGGAACGCCCTGTTGCGCAAACTTGTAGAGGGACTCTATTCCCGAAGCGAAACGGAATTTTCCCGGGGCAATTTCCGGGTAAAGGGCGATACCGTGGATGTCTTTCCTGCTTACGACGACCGGGCCTTACGCATCGTTTTCTGGGGCGACCTGATTGAAGCGATTAACGGATTTGATCCGGAGTCGGGTCGGATAATCGACGAAAAGGAGCAGGTCGTCATTTACCCCGCCAGCATCTTCATTACCACCCAGGAACGCATGAACAGCGCGATTCGGGAAATACAGAACGATCTGGTGAAGCAGGTGGATTATTTTAAATCGATTGGCAAGCATTTGGAAGCCAAAAGGATATTGGAGCGGGTGGAATACGACATGGAAATGATGAAAGAACTGGGTTATTGCTCCGGGATCGAAAATTATTCCCGTTACTTCGACGGCCGACCACCGGGGACCCGACCGTTTTGCCTGCTCGATTATTTTCCCGACGATTTTCTGATGGTGGTCGACGAAAGCCACGTAACCATTCCCCAGATTCGCGCCATGTACGGTGGCGACCGGTCGAGAAAGACCACCCTGGTCGAATACGGATTCCGGCTGCCGGCTGCCGTCGATAACCGTCCGCTTACTTTTGATGAATGGGAGGAGATGGTTGCCCAGGTCATTTTTGTCAGCGCCACTCCGGCCGAGTACGAGCTGGAACGTTCGGAAGGAGTGGTGGTTGAGCAGGTAATCCGTCCTACAGGTCTGCTGGATCCCCTGATCGAAGTGCGACCCAGTACCCATCAGATCGACAACCTGATGCACGAGATTTCCCTGCGGGTGGAAAAGGGCGAACGAACCCTGGTTACTACCTTGACGAAACGAATGGCCGAAGAACTTTCCGGCTATTTGTTGCGTATGGGCATCAAAAACCGCTACATCCACTCCGATGTGGATACCCTCGAACGGGTGGAGATCCTGGACGGTTTGCGGAAGGGTTCCTTTGATGTCCTGGTTGGGATCAACCTGCTGCGCGAAGGGCTCGACCTGCCCGAAGTATCGCTGGTTGCCATCCTCGATGCCGACAAGGAAGGCTTTCTCCGCTCGGAACGCTCCCTGATCCAGACAGCCGGCCGGGCTGCCCGGCATCTCAACGGCCGGGTGATCATGTATGCCGATACCATCACCGTTTCGATGCAGAAAACCATCGACTCGACCAATTATCGCCGCGAAAAACAGTTGAAATACAACCAGGAAAACGGCATTACGCCTACCCAGATTGTGAAAGCCAGCCGGGAACTTATCGGAATCGAAAGCCGGCGAAAAACCGCTTCGGGACAAGGAGCCTACACGGTGTATGCCGACTCCGGAAAACCCGACATTGCTGCCGATCCGGTTGTTGTGACTATGAACCGGATACAGCTCGAAAAACTCATCGAAACGACCCGGAAGGAAATGGAAAAATGCGCCAAAGCGCTCGATTTCATCGAGGCAGCCCGGTTTCGCGACGAAATGTTCCGGCTCAAAGAGTTGCTGGAGAAAAAGACGGAAGACGGAAGACCGAAGATGGAAGACGGAAGACGGAAGACGGAAGACGGAAGACGGAAGACCGAAGACGAAAGACGAAAGACGGAAAACCGGAAGGCGGCTCCACTTTCGCGACAGAAACCTTAGTAGCAAGGATAATCTCCCGCAAACAAACCGTTCGATTCTCCGGCTGGTTATGAGGTATAATTTTGTATCGAACGAAACATCTGCGCTTTGCAATCATCATTCGGTATTGGTCGTATCGTCGTATCGTCGTATCGTCGTGAAGTCGTGAAGTCGTGAAGTCGTTTGGTCGTGAAGTCGTTTGGTCGTGAAGTCGCACAGTCGTTCCGTCAAAAAGAGCTTTCCCTTAAATTTTACCCGCGTCCTTCTTGTTTTGCCTTGTAATTTGTTATTTTGTGCCATTATTCGGACCACGATGATGAAGAAGCATTGCTGCTTAATCCTGATTCTTTTTTCGCTTTCAACGGCTGCGCTCTATGCGCAGATTTCCGAGGGTGGGTATCCGTTGGATGTTTCCCCGCAAAAATCGGTTTCATTGGTAACCCGTTCCATTTTTCATACGCCACGCTTTGACCGGGCCATGATTCCGGAATCCGCGCCCGATCCGGTGCCGTTTAAAAGTGTTCGTTTTGCCCATCCGTTTCCGGTACAGCTTCGTCCCGATAACTCGGGTATTTGGTACGATGCCGGGGCTTACCGGGTTTGGCAATTAAGCGTTGTTTCCGGGGGGGCCTATTCGGTTCAGATCATTTTTTCGCGGTACCGTATACCCCAGGGGGCTCGTCTTTTCCTGTTCGATGCCCGGAAGGAATTTGTTCTCGGTGCGTTTACTTGCCGGAACAACAAAAGTTTTGGGAAGTTGGCTGTATATCCGGTTCCGGGCGATTCGATTATTATCCAGTACGAAGTTCCTGCGGATGCAGCCGACCGGGGTGAACTGGAAATTGGTACGGTTTATCACGATTATGCTGATTTTTTTGGTCTGAAAAACCGTGTTGAGCCCCGCAGGCTTTCCGGCGCATGCAATGTGGATATAAACTGCTGTTTCGACAACCGCTTTAAAGAATTACAACAAGCCGTTTGCCGGATTGTTGCAGCAGGCGAACTGGGGACAGGCACCCTGCTGAACAATGCATCGAACGATCGACGACCCTTGTTGATTTCTGCTTATCATGTATTTAAAAAGACCAAAAATGCCGAAGAAAGCATCTTCGATTTCAATTACGAAAGCCCCTTTTGTACCGGCATAAACGGTTCCGACCTGCAATCGGTCAGCGGAGCGACGACCTTGGCATCCTTCGACAGCCTTGATTTCATTTTGGTTGAATTGTCGGAACTGCCCCCACCTTCGTACCGGCCCTATCTGGCCGGGTGGGATGCCCGAACAGAAAGGCCTTCCGCTTGTTTTACCCTTCATCATCCCAACGGCGACACCAAAAAAGTGAGCTACGATGAAGGCATTTGCGATTCGGCCCGGTACAACAAAAACTATATTAATTACGGGCACTGGAAAGTACACAACTGGGAAAGCGGAACAACCGAAGGGGGATCATCGGGCGCCGGGCTTTTCAATCCGGATATGCGGCTTACGGGAACGTTGTCGGGTGGAAATGCTTCGTGTACGGTAAACAGTTATGACCTTTTTTCCCGTTTCGATAAGGTCTGGAACTATCGACCCGAAAAAAACCAACAGGTAGCATGCTGGTTGGGCGATTCGACAGAAAGTTCTTTGTTTTGCGACGGGATGGACCCATATGAATCGGAAGAGGAAGCTTGTACCGTTATCAGTAATTTTTTCACCGACGACCTGCATTGCACCATCCCTGTTCCCGAAGGAGGAACGGGCATTCTAACCGGAAACAATACCTTTGGGATCACGGAACTGGCCGAACGTTTCAACGATTTTTCCACGGCCACGCTTCAGGGTGTTTCCATCGGAATTGCTTCTTTTCGTGATCTGAGTGATGAGGCGGAGTTGATTCTGCGGATTTATACCGGTGACTCCCTTCCCTCATTTGCCGAGAAACAATACCGTTTCCCCTTCGGAATGCTCACTCCCTCGGCGATGAACTATTTTGCTTTTCCGGAACCGTTGGTGGTTTCGGGTACTTTTTTTATCAGTGTGGTTGTGCCTGGGATGGATTCTCTGGCCTTGTTCCAATCCGATCGGCGCCATATTGCCGGGACCAACACCTTTCTTGTTCTCCACAACGGAGCATGGAAAGAGGCTCATGAACTTGCCGGTTCCGGATCGCAGGGTTTATCGCTATTGATGCAGGTTGTGGTGTGTGGCGCTTCGCCGGTACAGCCGAACGACACAACCTGGCAGGACGAATCACTTTTTCGGCTCTATCCGAATCCGGCCCGTAACTATATCGTCCTTGAATTTACCAACCGGCTGAGCATGCACAACGTGAAACTGTTCGATTTAGCCGGGAAGCTGCTGCAAAACGAACAATATGCAAACCGTATGTACGCCGAAATGGATGTGTCGTCGTTTTCGCCGGGAATCTATCTGGTCTGTGTTGAAGAAGAAGACGGTAAAACGGAAATCCGGAAAGTGGTGATTTCGGGTTTGTAAGATTTCTTTTTACAAGATAAAACGTTTAATGGTTGCGATCAGATCGTCGCTGTTGATGGGTTTGACCAAAACATAATCGCAACCGGCGTTGTAGCATTTTTCCTCATCATCGGGAAGGGCCAGTGCGGTTTGCGCAATGACGGGAGTTTCCGGGTTGATTTGTTTAATTTCCCGCGTGGTATCATAACCATCCTTATCGGGCATCATGATGTCCATCAACACCAGGTTAACCTTGTTTTTCTGAAACATCTCCAGCGCCTCGATGCCGTCGCGGGCCCAGAGCAGATTCACTTTGGTGCGTTCGAGAAAGGCCTCAATGAAGAAATAATTCGATTCGGTGTCCTCGGCTACAAGGATGGTTTTTGAACTCCAGTTGATATCGCCATATACTGAGGGTTTTGTAATGGTAATTTTCTGTTCTTTTTCAATGGGGAGGAAGAAGGTAAAGGTACTTCCTTCTCCTTCTTTCGAATCGACTTTAATTTCACCGTTTAGCAATTCGACCAGCTTTTTCGATAAAGTGAGGCCCAGTCCGGTTCCCCTGTTCTTGTTTGTATTGATGTTGCCCGATTTGCCAAATTTCCGGAAAATAATTTCCTGCTGATCCGTTGGGATTCCGATCCCCGAATCTTTTACGTAAAAGGCAATTCGGTTGTTGGGCGAAAGGTGGTAGCCAAATTCGATGAATCCTTTTTCGGTATATTTTAAAGCATTGTTTAGCAGGTGGGAAATGATCTGATAGATTCGTTCGGGATCGGAGAAGATCATGTACGACGGATCGGGATTCCCTTTTCGTACACGGATATCAATATCGGTTTTTTCCAGGATGTTTTGTTTCGACTCCAGGTCGGTTTGCAATTTGTCGAAGATGCTGTTGATGTAGCATTTTTCTCTTTTGGGTTTTACCTGGTTGGTCTCGAGTTTGGCAATCTCAATGATGTTGTCCATCAGGTTCAGGATGTCGTTGCTGCTGTCCTGGATGAATTTCACATATTCCTGTCGTTCTTCCACGTCCAGCTCGGGGTCACTGAGAAGCGATGTAAAACCGGTGATGGCATGGAGCGGGGTTCGTATTTCGTGGGGAAGATTGTCGAGAAAGGCCGATTTAAGCCGTTCGGCTTCTTCTACTTTATGTTTGGCCCGTTGTAGTTCGGTTTCATTTTCTTTTTCCAGGGATATGTCCTTTAAAAGAACCA
This sequence comes from Prolixibacteraceae bacterium, assembly GCA_036725585.1. GTDB lineage: Bacteria > Bacteroidota > Bacteroidia > Bacteroidales > Prolixibacteraceae > DAIMEA01. The sequence continues at coordinate 13,824 of DAIMEA010000038.1, forward strand.
TTTGGTAATCGTCGTTGTCGTATGTGAAAACCTGGACAAATTCGGAGAACCAATATATTTTCCCGCTTTTGGAAAGCAGGCGTTTTTCGAGGAAATAAGAATTCAGGTTGTTGTTTTGCAGTTTCTCGATCAGAGACCTTTGTTTGGGGATATCTTCATCGTAGGTCATTTCTTCCCACGATAGAGATGCAATTTCTTCGTAACGATACCCGGTTTTTGCAATGAGGTAGGGAGAAATCCACAAGGTCTCGTTCCGGGTCAAATTTTTCATGATGAGACCGATTGGGGCATCGTTAAAAATGTTCCGAAAATCGCTGCTGGTGAACAATTGTTGCATGTTCAACGTAAATTTAAGTATACAAACCAGCACGGCTTCATCGGAAAGGGGATTGCAGGAAAGGGTCATCCATGTTTTTTTCCCGCTGGCATCGGCTATGAGCACATTCGTTTGGGTAAATCCTTTGGGGATTTCCATGGGGAAATGTCCTTTCAAAAATCTCGATGTCCATTCGTCGAAGGACAAGGTATCCTGCCCCAGTAGCGAACGACCCAGTGGATTGAGTTGTATTGCTTTGGTTTTTAAGTTGATGATCAACGAAGGAACCGGGATGTTATGAAAAATTTGTTCTTGACCCATATCCGAAAATTTCCGCCACTAAAGAAAAATTAGTTTAACAATAAATCAAGTGTTTTCTCCAACTTTTTGATGAATGCTTCAAATTATTTGAGCAATGTAGCCATAAGTTTTATCAAATTGTCTAAATCGAGTTTTTTGGCTATGATTTTTTTGTCTTTGTCCAGCAAATAGATCATGGGGGTTGTTTTGACATTGTAATAAAACCGGAATTTACTCCGGTGTTTCGGATCCCATGTGTGGTGCCAGCCTGCCAGCTCATTTTTCCCGATAAAATCCCGCCACTCTTGCTCTTCATCTTCCGAACCGGTAAAAACGGCAAATACTTCCAGGTTCCGGTCGATGTATTTCATGTAGAGTTTTTCGTACAGCTCGGGAATTTCCTTTTTACAATGGCCACAACCGGGTTCCCAGAAAATGAGCAGAGTATAGTCGGCGTTCAATTGATGCAGGCTGACCGACTCACCGCTGATGTCGGTCATAACGATTTCGGGAGCTTTACGCCCGATTAGGTTATAGCGCGACAGGTAGGCTTCTTCGGCA
>DAIMEA010000039.1:0-14863 GCA_036725585.1 Prolixibacteraceae bacterium
CGCCACACCGGTTGCATTGGGTTTTGCCCGTTCCCGGATCGATTCGGCGTACGACGGAGACGCCAGCCGGCTCATGCCGGTCATCATCCACGGCGATTCGGCTATTGCCGGGCAGGGCGTTGTATACGAGGTTGTGCAAATGGCCGGCCTAACCGGTTACGCTACCGGGGGAACCCTCCACATCGTAATTAACAACCAGGTGGGCTTTATCACCAATTACCTCGAAGCTCGAACCAGTACTTATTGCACCGATGTAGCAAAAGTAACCCGCGCACCGGTGTTTCACGTTAATGGCGACGATGTGGAAGCGCTGGTTTATACGGTAAAACTGGCTGTTGAATTTCGCCAGCGCTTTAAAAGCGATGTGTTCATCGATATTTTGTCGTACCGAAAATACGGGCACAACGAAGGAGATGAACCCCGTTTTACCCAACCCCTTTTGTACAAAATAATCGAAAACCACCCGAATCCCCGCGACATTTATGCAGAGAAACTCGACCGCGATAAAGTGTTATCTATCAACGAATCGTCTCTGCGCATCGAAGCCTTCGACGAGCAACTGGAACAACAGTTGATCGAATCGAAAAAAAATGAAACCCTGAATATATCCCACTTCCTTCGCACGGAATATGCTGTTTTTCAGAATCCATCGAAAATTTCCATGATGGAATATGTTCCTACGGCGATACCCGAAAGCGAACTAAAGGAAGTAGCCCGTTTGTTGCTGAATATGCCGGAGGAAAAAAAGTTTTACCGAAAAGCACTGAAGATTATCGACGACCGGAAGAAAATGATCGAAGAAGGCCGCCTCGACTGGGCTCTTTGCGAATTATTGGCTTATGGGTCGTTGGCCAAAAACGGCTTTCCGGTCCGTTTAAGCGGGCAGGATTCCCAACGCGGCACCTTTGCCCATCGGCATGCTGCCTTCGTGGAAGAAGACACCGGCAAAAAATATTTTCCCCTCAACGATTTGCACCCCGGCCTGCCGCACATTCACATTTTCAACTCCCCGCTTTCGGAATATGGTGTTCTGGGTTTTGAGTACGGATATGCGCTTGCTATGCCCTCGGTACTGACTATTTGGGAAGCCCAGTTTGGCGATTTCAGCAATGTGGCCCAGGTCATTATCGATCAGTACCTGGCTTCGGCGTATGAAAAATGGGGCATTCAGAACGGGCTGGTCCTGTATTTGCCCCACGGTTACGAAGGCCAGGGACCCGAACATTCGAGTGGACGTATCGAACGCTTTATGGCACAGGCTACAGGAAACAACATGCAAATCATGCAGTTAACAAGTCCTTCAAACCTGTTCCATGCCTTACGACGACAGATGCTTCGTAACGTCCGTATTCCCCTCGTGCTGTTTACTCCGAAAAGTCTGTTACGGCATCCCGAAGTGATTAGTTCTCCCCAAATGCTCACCCAGGGCCGCTTTCAGGAAACCATTGACGATCCCGGAGCCGATCCCGAAAAAATCCGAAAGCTTGTGTTCACCAGTGGAAAGTTGTATTTTCATCTCAACGATATCCGGAAAAAAGAAAACAGGAACGATACAGCCCTCATCCGGGTCGAACAACTCTACCCCTTCCCCGAGTCACAAATTCGCGAATACATGCAAAAATTTCATCGGGCAACCGAATTCATTTGGGCCCAGGATGAACCCGGCAATATGGGTCCCTGGCCCTATATCAACCGGAATTATGCCCATCTGAACCTGACGCCCGTTACGCGCCCCGAAAGTGCCAGTCCGGCCGGAGGATTGATGGAACAACACAACCTTCGGCTCAACCGCATCATCGAAACAGTTTTTTCAACCAGGAACACAACGCGTTAAACCATGATCAAAGAATTTAAAATACCCAGTCCGGGCGAATCCATTACCGAAGTACATCTGGCACAATGGTTGGTCGACGACGGATCGTTGGTGCATAAAAACGACGAACTGGCCGAAGTGGAATCCGATAAGGCAACCCTGATGCTGGTTGCTGAAGAAGACGGCCGGATCCAGATCCGTATAACTGCAGGTCAAACCGTGCCAGTGGGAACGGTAGCGTACACCCTCGACACCGATGCCCGGGAGCAAAAAGCAACAACCCCGAACCTGCAGAGCCATACGATTCCGCCTCCAGACGAAAAAGAGCCTCCGTTACAGATCGACCCGACGAAAGACCCGGATCATCCGTCCGCGGAAAGCCAGCCGGGCATAAAAGCAACACCGGTGGCCCTCGAGATGATGAAGGAGCATCATTTGTCGGTTGAAGATATTGTTTCCGGATTGCGGAAAATAACCAAAAAAGATGTGGAACAGGTTTTGGCGTACATGCCCAACGAATCCGATAAGACGGGTTCCTTTTCCCGCGAGGAAACCCGAATCCCGCTCAGCATTCTTCGCCGCCGATTAAGCGAACGTTTGGTGCAGGCGAAAAAAGAAACGGCTATGCTAACCACCTTTAACGAAGTGGATATGCATGCAGTTCAGTTGCTGCGTTCGCAGATGCAGCAAAACTTCAGCGAACGGTATGGCATCAAGCTGGGATTGATGGGCTTTTTTGCCAAGGCCGTCAGTATCGCTGCCGTTTCTTTTCCGGTTGTAAATTCCCGCCTCGAAGGTGACGAAATCGTTGAAGCCCGTTTCGTCGATATCGGCATTGCAGTCCAGACCCCGAAAGGACTGATGGTGCCTGTGATCCGGAACGCCGAGTCGAAGAGTATCCCGGTTCTGGAAACCGAGATCCAGGTACTGGCGCGGAAAGCAAGGGAAAAAAAGATCAGCATCGAAGAATTGCTGGGAGGAACGATCTCGATCACGAACGGGGGCGTATTTGGATCGATGCTTTCAACGCCTTTGCTCAACCCGCCCCAATCGGCTATTCTGGGCATACACAATATTGTCGACCGGCCTGTAGCCATCGACGGAGCGGTTGTAATCCGTCCGATGATGTACCTGGCTTTGTCGTACGATCACCGATTGATTGACGGAAAAGACTCGGTCGGATTCCTGAAAAGGGTTAAGGATTTGATTGAGCATCCCGAAAAAATGGCTTTTGACGGAAACGATCCCCTGCGCTTGCTTTTAGGCGTGTAAACGTTACGGGTTTAGCGGAAGATAGCGGAAATTTGGCATGGAATTCTGCCGACTTTTTTATAATTTTCGGCACAACAAAAATCCCGGAAATGCTCCAAAAATTGCTCGGGCGCTTGTTCGCGGCCCTTTTCATCGTATGGATATCCAGCGTTAAGGTTTTCCCCCAGGAAAACCGGGTGATATTGTTCACTTGCGGGCCGGGTGCTGAACTTTATGCAGGATTTGGCCACAGCGCTCTCTGGATTTACAATCCGACGAAAGGAATCGATCGCTTGTACAATTACGGCACCTTCGATTTCAATACACCGCATTTTTATACGCGTTTTATCCGGGGGAAGCTCGATTACATGCTGTCGGTCACTACCGCCCGCTCCTTCCTGAATGAATACAATGCCCGGAACATCGAAGTGAACGGTCAGACCCTGGATCTTACCGACGAAGAAGCCCTTCGGCTTTTTCAGTTTTTGGAAAACAATTTGCTTCCCGAAAACCGTTTCTATAAATATGATTTCTTTTTCGATAACTGTGCCACCCGGATCCGGGATGTTGTTGCAACAGCATGCGGCGATACCGTGGTCTTTTGTGTACCCGATGAAAACCTGTCGTTTCGGGAAATGCTTTTTCCTTACATGGAACATACGCCCTGGACAAAATTTGGGGTCAATCTGATTTTGGGACTGACGGCCGATCGAAAAGCCACACCCTGGGAATATTCCTTTTTGCCCGAGTATATGGATGACGCTTTTCGGACGGCAACCATAGGCACTGAAGGAAAGGAACGTTCGCTGGTTCGTTCAGAAAAAGCCTACCTTCCCTGCCGGTTGGAATTTTCCAACAAGAAGGCCGATGATCCGGTGGTTGTTTTCAGCTTTTTATTGCTTTTGGCTGTTGCGCTCACTTTGGCCGAACAGAAATATGGAAAGTCGTTTGTATGGATCGACCGGATTCTCTTTCCTCTTTCGGCGCTGGCCGGGTTGTTTTTGTTTTTCATGTGGGTGGGTACCGACCATACGGCAACCCGTTATAATTTAAATATGCTCTGGCTTTTCCCGGCCCAATTTGCCCTGATTGTATCGTGGTTTTTGACGTCGAAAGGAAGATTATTGTTGCCTTTTCTGGGGGGAATCTGGCAGGTTCTTGTTTCGGTGCTAATGTTTTTCTGGCCTCAGGAAAGCGAGCTGTCGTTTCTTTTGCTTTCCCTGATTTTTTTAACCCGTTTGCTGGCATCGCTGCGAAACATTGTGCAAAAAAACGGTTTGGTTAAAAACGCAAAAGCCATCTGAAAAGATGGCTTTTAACTTAATCGACTAAAAAACTATAATGTGGGGAACACTACAGAAGATTTTTATACTATTTGTTTGTTATTGAGTCGTATAATCATTTAACTGTTTTCGTTGGCCAATTCAATATAAAATTCCTTTTCGGCAACCTTTTGCATGTTCAGGTTCAGCGAAACGCAAATAATCTCCATAACCTCCATCAGGTCGCTGGTACGAAAGGCGCCGGTAAAGCGTTTTTCGATGGGGATATCGGTATAAATCTGAACTCCGAAATATTGCTCAATCAACGGCCATATATCGTTGATGTTTTGGTTCTGGAACGAATACGTAAAGGCAACGTATTCGGGAAATTTCAGTTCTTTAACCGGATAAACCTCGATGGTTTGACGGGTCCGGTCGTATTGGTCGCCTTTCAACAACTGCCGCTCCTCTTCCTTGTAAATCACTTCCACTTTACCTTCAAAGCAACTGACTAAAAAACCATCTTCCTTTTCCGAAACACAAAACGTGGTGCCCAGCACCTTTACTTTTCCGTTTGGACTTTTTACCGAAAAATCATCTCCGGGGTGAACTTCAAAAAAAGCATCTCCTTTGGCAAAAATTTTTCTGTTGTAAAACAGCTTGGAAAACCGAATTTGGGAACCCGGCGACAAAACAACGCGAGTCTGATCGGGCAGATAATAGACATTATTTGCTTCCTGTTGCCCGGAATAGGTCTCGAAAGCGAAGGTGAAATACAGAAGAAAGAGGAGAAAACAAGCGGCAGATGTAATGAAACCAATCGCAACATAAAGCCTTCTTGCTCTATTTTTTTCCGGCTTTACTATCTTTAATCCTGTGATTTCGGTCAATAAAGAGTTCAGGACATCCCTCTTTTCTTTTACAAAAGGGACACGATAATACCGAATTGATTGATTGATTGAATCTTCAAATGAAAAGTCTTTTTTGTTCCCTTCTTGTTTCATAAAATCAGGATGCCTGAACATGATGTCTCTTTTATTAACAATCGACCTTAAGTACAAACGCTAAAAAAAAAACCCTACCCGGGGTTAAAAAAAAACCAGCAATAGGGCTTTCCTTTTGGTGAAAAATATCCTATAGAATTCTAATTATTAAAGCAAAAGTAAAGGTCTTCATTCAAAACGAAGGGAAAGAAAAAACTGGGGAGAAAAGGGCAAATCGTTATAGGTAAATTGAAATAAGCCGCTTGAATTGCCGGAAGGCACTGAATAAAATTCCCGGTCGATTTCATTTTTCCGGTCGAGGAGGTTCATAAGCGACACTCCGGTTTCGACCCGAAAGGTTTTCCACTGAAACTGTTTCATCAGCATAAAATCCAACCGGGAGAAGGGGGCAGTACGACCCAGGACCCATTCGCCGGAATGTGAATCGGGCAATAAAAACGGCGCGCCGGTTGCATAAATCCAGTTCAGTGAAACAACCCATCCTTTGTAGGCAGCTGCTTCGGAAATTTTCACCTGGTGGGTGCGGTCGTTAAACGAGGGGAAAAAGCGGCCCGATTGGATGGAATAGATGGCCTCTTTTCCTTCGGACAGAGAGTAGGCAACAGAATGGGAAAAGAGCGAATGGCGGTATTGAAGGAACAGGTCTAAACCCCGGTTGATTCCCTTGTTCTTTATGAGTTGGTAAACTGCCCCCTGTGTTTCGGGCAACAGGATCTGGTGCATCAGAACAGGCCGGTCCTCAAAGGTTTTTTGGTAAGCCTCCAGGTTGGCCAGGAATCCTCCGTTTTCATAACTCAATCCTGCAATGTGATGGATAGCTGAAGTGAAAAAGGTTCCGTTATCGGGTAAATACCATACCGGGTGGCGGCGGAAATCGGAATCGAAACGGGATGTCCGGGTCAATTCCTGCAAGTAGCGTCCAAACAGATAGTACAATTTTGTTTTCTTCAGGGGGTAGAGTTCGACACTGGCCCGGGGGAGTATTTGAAAATCCTGGACGGTAAAATCGTAGGCTCCTTTCAATCCCCCTTTCACGCGCAGCCACGAAAAAACATCGAATCGGGTCTGATAATAAAATTGAGCGAGGTGATTGGCTGCCCGATGCTGCAAAACCGGTTCTGAATCTCCTTCAGGGCCGTATAAACCATAATTCAGGCCGATGAACTGATAACCGGCCCCAAACTGATGATGAAACCGCTTGTCCGGAATTTCCGCTTTCCATAATATCTGGATTTCGGAAAAATGTTCCCGGTCGTTTTCTTCCTTCCGGAACGATGCTCCCTGGGCAGTATCCTCCGAAGCAAACACGTTTTGTGCATCCCGGGAAAGGTCGAGATAATGAACCAATAATTGATTGTTTCCTCTTTTCAAAAAGGGAAAGGTCCATTTCACTCCGGCTCCGTACTGTGTATGTTCATTCCCCGCGGTTCCGTCAATCCGGCCGGGTGCATACAGAACGTACGAACGTTCTTCCTGTTGTTCGTTCCCCAAAAAGGTTGCCACAATCTCCTGACCGGGAGCAGGTCGATAGGAAGCTTTCACGCGTACATCGAAATAACGGGCACCCGATGCACGAATATAGCCGGAAGCTTCCTCCTGGGAAAAGGAATACGGATCGACCTGTACTTTTTGGGCAAGGTTCCGGAAAAGAAAGTTGGGCCAATATTCGGTGAACGATTTTCGCAATACCGCTGTAAAAGATATTTTCTGGCCGGCCGGCACCGACAGCGATAAACCGGCATCGAGCAAATTGGCGTGAAAACCCCATACCGGCTTTCGGCTCTTTCCCGAATTGAGCGACAAAAGGGTTGTACCGGCTATACCCCCCTGCTGGTCGGCTCCATAACCTCCCCGTGAAACGTAGGACTGTTGTTGGTTCGACGCTTCGAAAACCGACTGGGCTCCAAAAAGCTGAAAGGGCTCATATACAGGAATATCATCGAGATACACCCGATTTTCTGATGGATTGGCGCTCCGAATGAGCCAGCCTCTTTGTCGTGGATTGGATAAACTGGAGATTCCCGGTAAGAGGGCAAACATATTTTTGGGATCACCCGAACCCAGCGAAGGAAGCAGGGTTGTGGCATCGCCGTTGAAGGCAAAAAAATCGGGCTGGTCGAGAAAATCGACCTGAAACTTGATTTTTTGGGGATTCGATTTGTGCAAAGTCGAGAGCGTGAGGGGTTCAATTCCGATGTCGATATACATCGATTCACCCAGTATTACCAGGGTATCGAGCGAGTGATAACCCAAATGGTCAATTTGGACCGGTATTTTTCCAATTCCCACATATTCGGATGAAAAGAATCCCTGCTCATCGGTCAACACCGATTTGCCTCCGGGAACAACAACCCGGCAAAAGGCAATTTTCTCGCCGGAAAATGCATTGCGAACAGATCCGGTAAAATAATAAAGCCGCGATTTTTTATAGGTAGTTTGCTCCTTCTTTTTTTCAATAATTGGCTGGGGGCTAAGCTGAACCCTGGGAATCTCACGTCGGGGAATCGGTTTCATCCGTTCGGCCTTAAATAAAACCCAGGTTCCTCCTATAGATTTGAATCCCATGGGATAGTGTTCGGAAAGATATTTCAGGAAGCTTTGTACTTCCATATTGGTCACCGAAAAACTCGCGATAATTCCCGAGAAATAATCGTTATCGAAGGCAAAACGGAGACGGTCGGTTGTTGCCAGTTGGTTGAAGACAAGGCTTAAGGGTTGCTTTTTCACCGTAAGGGTAATTGTTTTCTGTTGGGCAAAACCGTACCCTGCGGTAAGCAACAGAAAAAAAAGCAACAGAATCGAACGTTTTACCCGATTAATTTGCATGAAAGGTGATCTGTTTGTTCTCCTCATTAATGGTATAGTCCATTCGCATGGCGGTGGAAACGACCATTAAACATTCCTGGAGATCATTCAGTTCAAGACGGCCGGAAAAATTTCGCCGGAGCAGCGATGCATCCGGATGTATGGAGTAACCAAAGCGGTATCCAATTCGATCAAACACCTCCTGAAGGGTAACTGAATTCCAGTAAAAAATTCCATCGAGCCGTTCGTTCACCTCGCTGGCTGAAACTGCATAGGGTTTGCTAACGCTGCCCCGGTACATTTTAATTCCCGTATTTTTCCCCAGCCGGTATTCCGATCCATTGAGGGAAACCTCCACAAGACCGTCAATACAGTCGACCTGAATCATATCGGCTGTATAGGCCGAAACATAAAATTCGGTCCCTTTTACTTTAACGGTTCCACCCGAGAAATTGACAAGAAATTTCCCTCCTTTTTCCACATCAAACAAGGCATCCCCATCGAGTACAATGTTTCGTTCGCCGGTAAACTTGTTTACATGGTATTTCAGATTCGAATTTGAATTGAGCCAAACCTGGCTTCCATCTGGCAATTCAACGGTTTCGACCCGAGCGATGCCGGCCGAAATTTCGGGAGAATATTTTCCCGTGGAAAACATCCCGAGATACAGAATGGCAAAAAACACAGCAGCTGCCGATGCAAAACCGACAAAACCGTTTAAACGGGCAACCCGGGTTTTCACCCGGTAATCATTCCGCTGAATTTTGTGTTCCAGCATTTCCCATGCCTGATCGCGGGTCTGCAGCGAAGGAACTGCGTATCCCTGCAGGGTTTGTTCAACCTTGTTCATTGCAGAATGCATACGTTTCACATTTTATAGTCAAATTTCTCACGCAACAATTTCAGGGCCTTACTCATTTGTTTTTCCACGGCTTTAATACTCACGCCAAAATGATCGGCAATTTCCTGATATTTCATATCGTCGATCCGGTTGAGCAAAAAAATGGTGCGGCATTGTTCGGGCAGGGCCGACAGGGCTTTTTGCAGGCGCCAGTCGAATTCTTTCATTTCCAAAAGATATTCGGGCGATTCGTTTTCGGAGCGCTGAACGTTTGTGTTGACAAACTTTAAATCGAGTTTTTTCCGTTTCCGTGTGTTCAGAAACAGGTTTCGGGCAATTTTGAACAAAAGGGGTTTCAGGGTTTCGTCGTTGATTTTGTCCTTTAATTGCCATGTTTTCATGAAGACATCCTGAGTCAGATCCTCGGCCAGTTCAATATCTCCCGACAAATAATAAAGATAATTTCGGATGAATTCGTAATATTCATCAAAAGTATTTTTAAACCAATCTGTCCCTTTTACTACTTTCATTGACTCACGATTTAGCCGGAGATGATTCCCAGTGCCTGCACATAAGAAGTACAAATCTACAAAAAAACAGCAAGGATAAAAGCGTTCGGATCAAAATCTGAATTCTGCTGCATGGGTCACTGTACAACCCTTCCGGCAACTGAAACAGCGAAATGCCGGCTCAAGGGGAAATATTTGTTTCATTCGCCCCCTCTGTGTGCAACAAGCTGCCCCCTTCGCAGAGGGGCTTCATTCCGTACTTTTACCGAAGTTTTATAAACCTAATTCTAACGTTAATCCTATGATCTCAAATCTAATGAAACTTCTGCATCAGCGGGATGGTATCCGAACGGGCATTCTGCTGTTTTTTCTTCTGATCATCCATACGTTCGCTTTTGGTCAGGGAATCCAAATTACGGGCATGGTTTCCGACGACTCCGGCCAGCCCCTGCCCGGAGTAAACGTGGTTCTGAAAGGAAGCACCGTAGGTACCACAACCGATTTCAACGGGAACTATATCCTGTCGGTTAAAAAGGAAAGCGATGTACTTGTCTTTTCCTTTATCGGGTACCTCGACCAGTCCGTTACCGTTGGGACACAAAACGTCATCAACGTGGTCCTCAAAGAAGATATACTTCAATTAAACGAAGTTGTTGCCATTGGCTATGGCATCCAAAAGAAAAGCGATGTAACCGGATCGGTTTCTTCCATCAAGGCCGAAAGCATTAAAGACATGCCAACAACCCGAATCGACGAAGCCATCCAGGGAAAAGCCGCGGGTGTTATGGTACTCCAAAACTCGGGGCAGCCGGGCGCTGCGCCTGTCATCCGGGTTCGCGGCCTGGCAACCATTAATGGTGGCACTCCGCTGGTGATCATCGACGGAGTTAGTGGCGGATCGCTGGGCGATCTGAACCCCGCCGATATCGAATCGATCGAAATATTGAAAGATGCCGCCTCGCAAAGTATATACGGGGCTGCCGGCGGTAACGGTGTGATCCTCGTTACCACCAAACGCGGGAAAACCGAAAAACTGAGCGTTACCTTCGATGCTTATGCAGGGATCCAGAAACCCTGGGCTGTCAATGTCGACGTTTGCGATGCCCAGCAATACGCCGAATTATACAATATTTACCAGGGAACCCTGGGAAAAGAACCCCATTTCCCCTACGACGAAGCTACGGGCCAGTATCTGAATAAAAACGACAATACACCTCTGCAAAACACCGACTGGACCAACGAAATTTTCCGAAATGCGTTGATGCACAACTATAATCTTTCACTGTCGGGCGGAGGCAAGGTATCGACCTTCTTTTTCAGCGCGGGTTATACCGGTCAGCAGGGAACCATCCATAAAACCTACAACGACAAAATCAACATCCGCTTAAATTCGGACCACAAGATTACCCAATGGCTCAAGATTGGCGAAAATTTCAGTTTCACCAACAATGTGCGCTCGGGTATGTTCGAACGCAACGAATACGGCTCCCCCCTGGCCACGGCCATCCAGATGCTCCCATTTGTTCCGGTGTATACCAGCGATGGCTCGGGGAACTTTGCCTTTAAGGAATCGGGACTGTCGTCGAACATCAAAAATCCCATGGCGGTTATCGAGTACGACAACAACATCAATAAAGGAAATTCCCTGTTTGGAAATGCTTACCTCCGGGCCGACATAATCCGGGGTCTTTCGTTCGAAACCCGGCTGGGGTTGAATTATTACGACAGCAACTACCAGTCGTATACCCCCATCCACACCATTGGCGAAGCCGACGATGCCAATGCCTCGCAAAGCGCCACCCTGGCCGATTACACCCGGAACAACAGTTATGGCTACGGATGGCAATGGCAGAATTTTGTGACCTATAACTTCTCGATCGAAAAAAGCAATTTCTCCATTCTGGCGGGTTTTGAATCCGGGCGGTCTTACTACGACTTCCTGAACACGTCCCGCAGTTATTCGTCCGACGAAGAAATTCTGGCAACAATCGATTCGAACTGGAAAGCCTTCAGCGACACCACCGGCTTTCTGAAGAATTCGGGCAAACCCACCGAGTCGAGCGGCTTTGCCTATTTTGGCCGTATCACTTACGATTACAACAACCTGCTGCTGATCCAGGCCAACTTCCGCCGCGACTATTCCTCGAAATTTGGTCCCAACAAGCGGGTCGGTAATTTCCCTTCGATATCGGCGGGTTTGAAAATCACCGAATTTGATTTCATGAAGTCGATCGGTTTCCTCGACCTGGCCAAGCTCCGGGTGGGGTACGGATCGACCGGTAACAGCGACATACAGCCTCATTTATACATCAATTCCTTTGGCGAACTACCCATCCTGGGTTATGCTTTTGACGGGGTGAACGTTAGCCCGGGCGCAGCGTTATTAACGGCTGCCAACTTCGATCTGAGGTGGGAAACCGTTATCACCCAAAACATTGGGCTTGATTTGTCGATGTTCAACAATAGCCTGAATGTCACTGTCGATTTATTCGAACGTTCGAATAAAGATATGCTCTTGCGTAAATCGGTTCCTTTAACCGTTGGCTATATGATCACCGATGCCTATCAGGAACTGGGCGACGGACAGCTCGACACCCGACCGTTGGTTAACTACGGAACCCTGAAGAACCGTGGTTGGGAAGCCTATGCCAGTTACCGCGATCAAATTGGTGACCTTACGTTCGAACTAAACGGAAACATTACCCAGGCCACAACCATCATCGAAAGCATCGGCGATCCGCTCTATGCCGGATCGGGCCGCGGGCTTTCGAATGTTTGCCGCACCATCGAAGGGGAAACCGTTTCGGCTTTCTACGGGTATGAAATCGAAGGAGTATATCAGGAATCGGAATTCATGTGGTACAAAAACAAAGCAAAAAAATGGACCCGTGCCGCTGTTGATCCGAACGGGGGAAACAAAATTGCCGGCGCCTTCGACATCGACATGAACCCGCTGGATCTTTCAACCAAAAATGCCAACGCGAAACCCGGTAACTTCAAGTACAAAGACCAACTTACCGAAGATACCAACGGCGATGGCATTGCCGATGCCACCGACGGAAAAATCGATGCCAACGACTACGTGAAAATCGGCGATCCCAACCCGAAATTTGTGTACGGTTTTGGCGGATCGCTGCAATACAAAGGCTTCGACATGAATTTCTTTTTCCAGGGATCGTACGGCAACCAAATTTTCAACATGCTGAAAGTAAACCTCTACAACACAAACAACGGTGGATTGAACCTTTCGCCCGAACTGATCGATGCCTTCATTCCGGCCCAATACAACACCGACGACAAAATGATACCTCCTGTTGAACTCTCGCCGGCGTCGAACACCGCAACGGGTATGACCCGCATGGACGGCGACCTGAGTCCATCGGAATTTTATGTCGAAGATGGTTCGTACCTGCGTTTAAAGAACATCCAGATCGGGTACACACTCCCGGCATCGGTAACGTCGAAAATCAAAGCGAAAAGGATCCGTATATACGTGGGTGCCAAAAACCTGTTGACCCTGACCAACTACACCGGCTTTGATCCGGAAGTAAACGAGACTACCCTGCTCGAACGGGGTTTTGACCGGGGAACCTACCCACAGTCGCAAATGTTTATGCTGGGCATCAATGCCGCATTCTAAAAAGAAACCAAATGGAGTTGAATTTTAAAAAAAAGGAAAAAATGAAGACAATTAACTATATCATCGCGATCGCTTTGAGTACCCTGATGGTTTCATGCAGCAATGACTTTCTTGAAATTGAACCCGTGGGTGTCCAAACCGACGAAGTTTTCTTCTCAACCGTAGATGGAATCGAACTGGGTGTAACCGGAACCTATGCTTCCCTGAATGCCTGTCCGGCCGGTCTGCACAACCTCGATATGATGTACCTGGTTTGGGGCAGCATTGCCTCCGACGAGTCGGAAGCCGGTGGCGAACAAGGCGGCAACGACTTTATCGACATACAGGATGCCGACAAAGGCATTATCAAACCCCTGGAATCGAAAGCGCTTTCGGATAACTTCTGGGGCTACAACTACAAATCGATTCTGAGGGCCTGTTCGGTGTTGTCGGGGATTGAAAAATACCGCGAAGACCATCCCGACCGGAGCGGCGAGGAAGAACAGAAACTCAAACAATTCGAGGGCGAAATGAAGTTTGTCCTGGGGTTCGTTCACTTCAAAATGGTCCAGGTATACGGGGGTATTCCCATTGTCGACCACGCCCTGGCTGCCAGCGAATACTACGTATCGCGCAACACCATTGCCGAATGCCTGCACTTTGCCCAGGACCAGTTGAAAATAGCTTCTTCCATTTTGCCCACAAAGAGCCAGTTCGGCGCCCAAAACATCGGACGGATTTCGAAAGGAGCAGCCCAGGCGCTTTTGGCCAAGGTCTATCTTTACGAAGCATCCTATGCGAAGAATTATTCTTCGGATGAACGTTTCACCGGCTGCACAAACACCTATGCACTGGCCTTGACCTATGCCGACAGCGTAATCGCTTCGGGCGAATATTCCCTTCCCGGTTTAAACGGTGAGACCTACGATACTTACTGGAGCCAGAACGCTTCGCCCATTTACCCGAACGGCACACCGGGATACCGGTATATTTTTACGGTTGAGGGTGAAAACAGCGGCGAATCGGTTTTCGGCATGCAGTCGGTTAACGACGGTCTGGGCTACATGCTTTCGCGCGGCACATATCTCACGGTGTACACAACCGTTCGTAACTACAACGAAACCACCCTGGGCTGGGGCTTTAACTGTCCTACCGAATCGATGTACCAGGCCTACCAGGACGGCGACATACGGCGCGAAGTAACCTGCGGCAAAACCGGCGATGCCATCTATGCCAGCACCAAGGTGGGCTGGGGTGTGATGAATTGTCTGCAATCGCCCACCAACATGATCGGACGGAAATTCGAATCGTCGCCCGAGCATTACTGGGAAAGCAAGAAAGCCGACGGGAACGGCCCCAACAATTTCCAGTACATCCGCTATGCCGATGTGTTGCTGATGGCCGCCGAAGCGGCTGTAGAAACCGGCAATTCGGCCAAGGCCCTCAGTTACGTCAACCTGATCCGCAAACGCGCCCGCAATGGTGCTTCCAGTGGTGTTCCGGCCGATTTGACGAGTGTTTCGTTTGAGGATGTGGTGAAGGAACGCCAGGTGGAACTGGCCCTCGAAGGACATCGTTTCTTCGACCTGGTGCGCTGGAACCGGCAGGAAATCCTGGTGGAACACCCTCTGCAGAAATACCTGGGCGGGGTGGAACAAAATCCGATCCTGAGCCAGTTCACCGTGGGCAAGAACGACTTCTTCCCCATTCCCGAAGTGGAAGTGATCAATTCGAACAACAATTTGAAACAATATCCGGG
>DAIMEA010000040.1:0-14633 GCA_036725585.1 Prolixibacteraceae bacterium
AAGAATCCCGATGAAATGTTGCTGCCCATCTATGGTTTTGTATATTGGAACCGAATAGGTCGACATAAGGGCATTTCCAGCCCCTTCGTCGTAATAGGGCTCGCTCCACATGGGCCGGTTTAGTTCTTTGGGTACCTGGTACCAGTCCATCGAAAAGTAATCGTATTGCTCGTCGCCAATGTTTTTAAAACCAATCCCTTCGGGGGTACGGTAAAAGTACGGGGAAAAATATTTTCTGCCGGGATCGAACGAATAGGGTTCAAAAGCCAGCGCAGCTCCATATATTTCGGGATTATTGGCCACTTCAAGGCGCAATAAGTCAATCAGCTCCTCGATGGAATATTCGTTTGATTCAATGATTTTGGAAATATTCTTTGGAATTCGTTGAACCGGGCTTAAAACGTTTTCAATTTGATAAACCGTCGATAGGGTCAGGTTCTCGGCGTTGGTGATCAGGTTTCGCTGAACAATCTTTTTCGAAATAGTATAGTTGTAGATGAATATCAGAAAGAAAATGAGGGTAATGCTGGTAAAAATGAAAAAGATCAGTTTGAAGGCCAATCCCTTTTTGCTGAAGGAAAAATTCATGGTTGCCATAGGTCCCAGTGCTGTATTTATTTTTCTAGAAGCGGTTGAAAAAAATCCGAATATTCGGGAATCCGGTCGATTTGCCCGTTTTCGAGCAGAACCTTTCCGGCAAACAGGTAATCGCTTTCCGCAAGGTTGTTGTGAAAATCGGCTTTCCCTTCGGGAAGATACAAGTCCTGATAGCGATCGAGCATCCAGGACTGATGGACCCGGTTTACGGGCCGGTTCTCTTGTTTGGCCCGATTCACCACAATGTCGATGGCTTCCTCTTTATGACTGAAGGCATAGCGCCAACCGTCGAGGGTAGCCTGGATAAACCGGACACACAAGTCGGGATCGTTCTTCATGGTTTCGCGTAAGCAATAAATTCCATCTTCGAGAAAGTTAAATCCATAATCGGCAAAAAAGAAGATATTCAGCTCATCGGGATCGTATCCCGAATTGATGATGGAATGGTATTCGTCGAACCAACTTGCGTTAATGATGTCAACCGCATCGGTCAGGAACAGAGTGTTGGTGCTCCCGATCGGAACAATCTCGACATCTACTTTATGTTGGTGGAAAAGAACACGGGGCTGTAGTTCAAAGCCGCTCCAGATACCGGCCCGTTTTCCGTCCATTTTTTCTATCGAATCGATGCCGCTTTTCTTTTTGGTAAGAAGCATCAACGACGAGCGGGACGATGGCTGCGCAATGTTGACAATATCGACCCCCCCAACTCTTAGCTGTATGGCATTCACCAGCCAGATCGCTGCAAAATCGGCTTCTCCCTGAGCAATCAAATCCTGCGATGTTACAAAGGGCGTAAAAGGTATAATCCGGATTTTGATTCCGTACTTTTCATAAAAGCCCTTTTCTTCGGCCACATAGTAACCCGCAAATTGGGCCGTTGTGACCCAATAAGGCAAAAAGCCTACTTCCTGTAAATCGGTGTCCGGAATTTGCCCGGCAGGTAGGCTGTCTGCTCCCTTGTCTGTTCCCGGTTCATTCGGGGTTTTCGGATGGCAACCTGAAAAGATGAACAAAATGAAAATCAGGATGAATGGCTGAAGATGAGCTTTTGGGAAAAGGAATCGTGTTTTCATTCTTATACGGGATTACCGGTTTTGTTGCCCGTGGCAACCGAAACAGTCTACAGACCTTAAAATTAATTAAATTATGCAGACGGCACACAAAACAAGGCAGGTCTTCCCAAAAAAAACTATTCTGTTTCTCCCAAATGACAATAGGGGTATTGCTTCCCCGATATTCGAAAGCGGATCTGCTTTGGTTTAAAATGCATAACCCATGGTAACGCTTACCAGGGAAGGAAAACCCACTCCGGCGCCCAGCATCAGGTGTCCTGAAGGCTTTTTGTAGCGGTAGCCAATCGATACATCCGGAAGCCAGGAAAGGTGATCGAATTTATTTTGGCCGGTATAATACTGATCGTAATGGATTTTCATCGCGGCGCCCACGCTGAGTTCCAGGTGATGGCTCTTTTTCCCTAAAAGGTATTTCCCGGCCAGGTTGAAGAAGTCTCCATCCTCATACAAGTCCTTCCACAAACCGTATGCAGCCGAAGCGGCAAAAGAACCGTATTTCCCTTCAAAGAGTGTTCGTTCATAACCCACCTGAACAGCCTGCCCCATGATCCAGAGGCTGGCTTTGCCCAACACGATGTTGTTCGTGCTTTGCGCTTGTCCGTCTTTTTCGGGATTGCCCTTTCCTAACGCCATGTATCCTGCTGCAAGGAAAAATAGGAACAGAAACGTTCGTGTACGGTTTTTCATTGTTTCGGTATTTGTTTTCAAAGTTAGATAACAGACTGTGAGGATCGGTAAAAAGTTGCGTAATTCTTAAATAATCTTTATCCGGAAAGGAGAAAATTTGTATCAATGACATGCTGACCGGAATTTCTTAAAATTTCTTTATTGGAACGCGGATGACGCGGATTTTCAAACGCGGATAAAACGGATTAACGCTGAAAAATCCGCGCTGCTTTGCATCTGTATCATACGCGTTTCATTTTTTGCAATACAGAGATACAGAAAACGGACATGGTTTTTGGGGACAAAGCAACAGAGTAACAAAGAGACAAATTGACAAAGAGAAAGAAGAAACCAGGAGAATCATTGCAATTAAAATCCTTGCGACTTTTGCAAAGCGCGACGCTATGTCTTCGGACACGAAATTTTTTCCGCTTATGCATAGGAATAGTTTAAAGTCGGAAAAACATGTTTATCTTGTGTTTTCTGTTTCGAACGATGCAACATTCGGTACATAATGTATTTATTGCCGGTGGTACCGGCTTTTTGGGATATCATTCGGGTCTGCTGTTTCTCCGAAAGGGATGCCGGGTGGGAACGCTTGCCCTTCCCGATGAGATCAATCTGGAAGGTTGGTATCCCAAAGAAATCGAGACGTATTTCGGCGATGTGTTCCGGATGCAGGAAGAGGAAATTGTTGATTTGCTTAGCGGAAAAGGATGGGACACCTTTGTATATGCCCTGGGACCCGACGACCGGGTGACGCCCCCCTTTCCAGCCTACGATTTTTTTCATGAACGGCTGGTGGTTCAATGCGCAAAAATTTGCCGGGCGGCCAACAAGGCGGGAATCCGTCGCTGCATCGTGCTGAATTCCTACTTTGCCTATTTCGACCGAAAGATGAATGGAACGTTGTCCCGCCATCACCCCTATATCCGTTGCCGTGTGGAACAGGCCGAAGTGACAATTGGTCTCGGCGAAGCGGGGGTATTTGATGTGATGATCCTGGAGCTTCCCTACATATTTGGCGCTATGCCCGGGAGGATCCCCATCTGGAAATCGGTTTTTCTCGACCGTTTCGAAAAGATGCCTTTTGCATTCTTTCCCGGTGGAGGTACAGCCGCCATCCATGTGAGCGGAGTGGCAGAGGCCGTTTATGCCGCGGCCGTCAACGGGGCGCATGGAGGACGCTATCCGGTAAGCACAGTCAATATTTCCTATCGAACCATGATCCGGACGATGTTCGAATCGGCTTCAATCCCCAAAAGGATCATCACCATCCCTGCCTGGATCGGATATGTGTCGGGCTGGTGGCTGATGCAGAAAGAGAAAAAAAACAAAAAAGAACCGGGACTGCACCTGGCCTTGCTGATGACCCAGATTCTTTCCCGGAATTTTTTTATTCATCCGCAGGAAATGAGTACCCTTTTGGATTTTGCATCCTTGGGATTTTCGGGTGGCGACGATGCGATGCAGGGGATCCGGGAGGCGATGGCCCGTTGTTATCCGGCTTCTTCCGGTTCTTAATCAGCTCTATTACGCAATATGATGAAGAAAAATACGAACCCATGAAAAATGTGAGCTTATTCGTTCTGCTGTTGTTTCTGTCTTTTTCAACTCTGCCCGGGCAAGAGAACCCGCGGAAAAATCCCGGCTGGGTGCGTATCACCTTTGTGGCCCACGACGATGATCCCGCCCAGACCTTCATCGGGAAACTGAAGCGGGGCGACATGGAAACGTTGCGCTGGGAGTTGAACCGCTACAACGGAGGCGTTCCGGCCGAAGAAAACGATCCCTATTCCCGTGAATCGGGCGAACGTTCTGTCGAACACATTGTTTCTTCGGGCCCGAAAAAAGTGAATCCCGAGAAAAGGAAGGAGAAGGCCCGAAACGATCTCTTTGAGAATTATTCCATCCGGGATGAAGAAAGTCGGAAAAAAATTCGGGAAAAGAAACAAAAGGCCGACGAACAACGATTCGAATCTTCGAAGAATTACCAAAACGATCGGGAATTATCGGATGGGCAGGGAAGGAGCACCTCAACGCCCCTATCGAAATACTACCGGGTATCGAAACATCGGATCCGGAACGGACAAAGTTTCCGGAAGCCGGCCGGCGACGTGTCGTTTATCGTAACCTTCCGCATCCGGGAGGGGCGCTACGTAAATACCTATATGAACCTGGTACGCGGATACCTGAATCCCGGATCGGAATATTTGCTGAAATACCATGGCACCGGATCGAAACGGAGCTATTACCTGGAATATGTTCCTTCCACAACTCGTTAAATTACTGAATAACAAACTTTCTGTAAAGCGCTGTTTCATCATCCTTCAGTGCGATAATGCAAATGCCCCTGGCTTTTCCTTCCAGGTCGATCACACAGCGATTTCCGTTCTGTAATCTTTGGGAATGGAGAATGCTCCCCGACACATTCATTATGCGTACGTCAATGTCGTTCGTGAAGTTTTCCTGTTCGATAACCAGCAAGCCCCGGGTGGGATTGGGATATATTTTGAACGACTTTTCAACGCTGTCCTTTAAATTCCTTTCCAATATGTATGTTCGCGATTTTTCGGCAATCTCTTCGTTGTATTCTGATGGATCCCTACCATAACAGAAGGTACTGTCAGGGGTGATCCGGGCGCTGAGTACAGATCCTTCTTCGGTCAGAAACCCGGGAAGAAAGCGAATTGTTTTTCCGGCAATGAGGCTGAGGCGGGAACCGCTTTCCACCTGCACGGTGTTTCCGTTTCCGGCCAGGGTAATAGAATCGTAGGCTCCAAAGCATTGTTCTGTTCCGTATGGGAATACGGAATTTGTGATGATCTCGTGCGGGGAAACATCGGGAATTGAGTTCAAATCGAGGCGTACCAGAATTCTTCGTGAATGGGCTCCTTTGGTTATAGCAACATTTTCGAGCGTAATCAGGCTGTTTGCATCGGCGGTAACAGTTCCCTGCCGGATGGTCAATCCGGAGGATAGGTCCACAAGCTCCCAGTCGTAACGAAAACCCGGTTCAACCCATAAATGACGGATGCGCCGGAAAGTGATATCGGAAGTGCAAGTGTCGGATGGCGCCGATTCAATCAGCCAGACATTCATGGCAATCAGCAACAACGAATCGATCATGCTTTCCGTGTCCCACTGGAAATACCGGTTTATCTGACCCGATTCGGGGCTTTCTGCTGCGCTTGCTCCCAGTCCGTTATCGAAGGAGCAACGGGAAAAAGCCGGCAGGAGTTGTTCCCGTGAAAAATCGACCCGGCAATAGCGGTCGTTGCCCGTTCCGGGGAGGCTGGCCCTCGAACCGTGTCCGCTCATGTCCCAGTTAAAGTTAAAGGGCCGGCGGGTATCTTTCATCGCACCGGTCATGGTGTATGCCTGTTCCCAGCCGATGGCATCGTCGTTTCGTCCGTTGGCATAACTGATCCAGGGAAGGTCGATCCGTTCATGAGTTCGAAGCCATTGGTTGTTATCCCAGTAATCCCAGGGCGATATGCCTTCATCGGCAGATATCTTTTCATAGCCAAAGCGCAACAGGGAGGTGTTGTCGTACACGCAGTTTTTGTCGCGTTCCCCGCCATAAGCGCTGATGAAACTATTGTAGAATGTGGGCGTTTGTTCGGGGATGTGTACGCCTACCCACGATATGACATTGGAAAAAAGATGACCACTCCGGATCCCCCACATCGATGCACCCGATCCTCCCATGGATACCCCCGAGAGGGTAATCCGGTTTGAATCGGCCCGGTAGCAGGGCAAAACAAAGTCGTAGAGAAACGATAGAATCCGGTACTGATTGAAGGGCCGTACCACTCCTCCGGTAAGAGAACGGATGGTGCCGTTGTTTTCGTGATAGGCCGTCCACCAATCGTAGGGAAACTGGTTGGTGGAAACAAGGATCGAGCCCTCTTCGGCCCGGTACCACCAACCGTATCCGCTCCTCAGGCTTCCCCCCCAGCAGTGCAGGGCCAGGTTTACGGCCGGGTGTTCCTGCAAACGCGACAAGGGACTTTCGGCAACCAGGTAATCGAAAGGGGTACTGGGTAAATGGGCAGCAGGAGGACATTCCCAGCGCACATAATAATTCATGACCGGATCGTCGACATAATAAAACGATTCGGGAAAAGACTGTTCCCGCAAAACGACCATCCCGTTACCCGGCGACTCGACAACCGCATTTGTCGCATTTCCATTAACGGCTATTCGGGAAAAATCTTCGGCCCCGTTCACGGCGCGGCTTACATAGTAATAAACCGTTTCCGGATAATCCCCGTCAAAACGCCGGACATAGATTCCCGTTCCCGGAGGGGCGGGCTGTAAATCGTCGAGGGGATAGCAGGGAACCTGGGATGAACCGGTACAATTTCCCAGTCCAAAAAAAGAATAATCCCAGCAGGAAAGCGGTTTGATTTCATCAACATACTGAAGCCCGGTTCCATCGCCGGGGCTTTGAACCGGATGATTTGACCGGTAAATGCGGTAACGGATTTCTCCTTCCCGGTCGAGGTTGTTCCATGCCGTATTGAATTGATCGCAGCTTGTGTTCTCATCGGTCAGGGGCGGGTCCACCTCTTCAAACGAAATCATGGTGTCGCCGTCTTTAAAGCGGGCGCCGACACCGGTAACCTGCACAATGGGATCGGGAAGAGGAACGTTGCACATCACTTCGAGTGTCAAAACCGGATTGCTGTAGAAAAGGCTTCCCCCCGGGTCATGCACAACGGTCAGTTCCAGTTCCGTCAAACCCGAATCGAGAGCAGCCTGAACAGCCTGAGTCGCCTCGAGGGTCAGAAAACGGGGAGCCGACACGGCCAGCTGTTTCCCCGTGGCATCGTGAATAATCAGATCGCTGAACGAAAAGGCATTTCCGGGGTAAGCTGCAGAAGCAAGGTGGCTTCTCCGCGGATTGAAAACCGCCCGGTACACCCGGTCACCGGCAATAGAACGTAAATCGACCCGGATTATACCGCCACCCAGGGTAAGGGTTAATGGGTGTGTACCAAATCCAGCCCGGTTCGAAAAACTATGGGTTGCCAGGGTTTCTTCGCCCACGACACGGGTGCTTACCTGAATCTCCCGGCTGCATTCCGACCGATTTCCACTGGCATCGTTTGCCTGAATACAATATACATAGGGAGTACCCGGTTGTAACGAACAATCCTCGTAGTAAAGTTCCGAAGTAATGCCGATGGAATCTCCGTCCCGGAAAACCGAATACCTCACCACACCGGTATCGTCGTCAGCCACGTTCCAGGTCAGGGTGATGCAGCTGGTGTCGACCCGGGAAGGACTTACTTTCCCGGGAGGTTCGGGCGGGCTTGTATCGGTCAATGTTGTTACGATAATTTCTGCACAGCGATCGCTTACATTTCCGCTGGGATCGAAAGCCGACACACTGTAGGAATAGGGCGTTTCGGGTACCCGATTTGTATGGGTGCAGGAAGTAAGGGATGTTGTATCGAAAACACTTCCCCCGCAAAAAACAAAATACCCGGCAACTGCGAAATTGTCGGTAGACGGATTCCAGCTTAAGCTTACGGAAGATGATCCCGGGATGCCCGTCAATCCTTCGGGAACCGAGGGTGCCTGCTCATCTTCCGGATCGGTGTATTCATCGGCGCCAATGTCGTATCCGTTTCCCTGAGGCCGCGCCTGTCCGTCGATGTCGAAAGTAAATCCACCAATTTCCAGGCCCTGGTCAATAACGGAAGCTTCCGGCCCGATTAACCGGAGGTTCCCCTCAGCAGGAGCAATGAACCAGGCAGCCTGAGCCTGGGTCACATTGTTTGCGACTTGTGTGGCAGTGGCGCCATCCCTCGAACGAATCGCTTTGTTTGTCAGGTTGTTTATTATGACAGTCCCGGTTGTTTGGGAAAAACGGTATTCAATGGCGTTGGGATAATCGTTCGCAAAAAAGACGGTGTTGTGGTACACCTGCACGTCGGTGGCATATTGCAGGTCGATCCCCACATCGCTAAACAGCCCGCCCGAAGCATGAAAAATCATGTTGTTCCGGATAATCCCCCCGGTATGATAACTATCGGGCATTCCAAAACCAATGCCCCGGTCGCAATCGATGATCACGTTGTTTTCGACCAGCGTGTTGCGCGAATCGTCCCAAATATGAATGGCATGTTCGGCTACCGTTACCGAAGGACTGCTGATGTTGCGGAATACATTGTTTCGGATGATCCAATCCCAGGCTTTATGACAATCGATACCGCCAATGTAGTATTGGGGGCCGATGCCCGCTGTGTATTCGAACAGACAGTTTTCCACCCGCCCGTTCAGGGAAACATATTCCGGGTGGGCGCTGCTCGATACGGTTTTCAGCATCTGCTCCCCGGTATCGATAAACCGGACATGGGTCACAGTCAGGTACGAAACATTTAGCTGCAGTTGCAGGGCATGCCACCTGACCCGGCCCAGGGTAACATCGTGAACCGAAAAGGAATCGGCATATACGTTGAAAATATGCGTGGTCGATCCCGACATCCCTTCCCCGTACAGCAGCACACTGTCGCGATTGCCGGAAGTTCCCCGGATGGTTAATCCGGGTGCCCGGATGGCCAACATATTCGATAGAACATACGTCCCGTTTTCTATCCGAATTTCGTCGATCAGACCGTTGTTGGCATCCGAAATGGCCGCGGTCAATTGCGGAACATCCGAAACGGATACACTTTGTGCATGCATTTTGGGTTCAACGAAAAAGAGCAGGCATCCGAAAATGAATACCCATTGGGTGGTGAATTTTTTCATCATTGCTTATCAAAACCGTTTCATATAGCGCATCTAAAATATGAAAGTTTTATATAACAGTCAATAGGGAATAAAAAGAGTTTAACCAATATACAGGAATAAGGTGTATCCTCCCGAAAACCATCGGAAATTGGATCTTTTCTGCAGGGTTTCCGGTTGCCATTTCGAACAGGAACTGTATCTTTAAAGAGCAAATCATCAACGAAGAAAAAAATAGCATGAAAAGAAGTGTTTACCGGTTGAGGGATTGTTTCCCCATTCTCTTCCTGTTGCTTTCCGGCATCAGTTATGGACAATTATCGCCCGTTACGGGCAAAGTGACCGCTTTTGGAGGCATTCCCCTGCAAAACATCCCGGTTGAGGCATCGAAATCGAAAGAACAGGTACAAACCGATGCCCGGGGAATTTTTGTACTTCCGTGCTCAAAGAAGGATGTTGTAAAAATTGCGGCCGGGTCGTTTAAGAACAAGCGAATCAATTTGAAAAGCCCGACTGAGGATACTCTTTTCATCGAACTGGAATACGATTTGTACCAATTTGAACTCGAAGAAATTATCGGATCTGGATGGCTGAATGACGCGGATATTCCCATGGCCCGGGATTATGTCGAAAAGAATGGCCCCGATTATTGTATCTACAGCGATATGTATGAGATTTTTGAAAATTGTTGCCCGGGTGTCCGGGTCGATCACGATTCAAATCCCCCTAAGGTAAGTTTGTACAGTTCGGGTTACAATGTACTCTACGTAGTGAACGGCGTCGAAAACAGTTTTATCGACTTCTTACTGCCCTGCGATGTGAAACAGGTGAAAGTGATCAAAGATGCAGCTTCCCTTGCTGCTTATGGCACAAAAGGCGCCGACGGGGTTATTGCGATTACAACAAAATGAGGGCATCGCGGGCGAAGAGCCAGGACTTCTCCGGCACGCTTCCCTAATTTTCATCCTTGGTTTTTTTCAGGGGACAGCCCTTTAAGTGCTTGATTTTCGCTTAAAAATTCCTATCTTCGAAGGAACCGGGGAAAGCGATACCGTGATGTTTTTCCCCCGGTTATACCCATACGTTGTATCACAATCAAAATCTACCGTTCATGAAAAAATTGTTTTTTGTGGTATGCCTGATGCTCCTTCTGGATACCGTTTATGGGAAAAACGAAAATTTTGCCCCCGGCAAAGGCACTTCGTTGTCGTCGGAATCTGTGGGCGCCTTCGTTGAATGGGCTCTGCCCGTGAAAAACCCTCTTTATGCGCGCACCGATGATCTTCCCAACCTCGAAGCTTATAAGCCCGTCGACCGGGAAGCTCCTTTGTATTTCAACAAAGTGCGGGATGCCACTACCGGGGAGTATCAGTTTCTGAATACGGCATCGTTTTTTATGACACTGAGCTATGCCAATACCAGCAACCTGCCCACAGGTCGTTTTACCGTTCTGGTCTTGATCAATCAGTCGGATACACTTTGGATCCGCAATGTGGAATCGAC
Source organism: Prolixibacteraceae bacterium (assembly GCA_036725585.1). Taxonomy (GTDB): domain Bacteria; phylum Bacteroidota; class Bacteroidia; order Bacteroidales; family Prolixibacteraceae; genus DAIMEA01. The sequence continues at coordinate 10,587 of DAIMEA010000040.1, forward strand.
CAACGGGAACCATAGTTTTGGGTTTCTAAACATCACGGTTGGCCCTTTCGATCCCGGCGAATATACAATGGAACTGATTGTAAACACAAACAACGAGGTAGCCGAATCGGACGAAAGCGATAACCGCTATTCGGTCCGCATTACCGTACTCGACGATCCCAATGCTTTTGTTAATCTGGCTCCGTTTACCCCGGCCGGGTGGTCTCTTCCCCTGTATCTTTCCCATTTTGCCGGCTCGCTGCAACCCGATTTTGTGTTGTACAATTCGAGGGATCTTCTGGTCAATATGAGTTTCACCAACACCGGCAACATTGCTACCGACTCGTTTCATTACATGCTCATCATCGAAGAATACGATACGCTCTGGTCGTTTCAGATGGGTCCCATCCTGGTGAACCGCATTCGCGGATTGAACGATGGAAACATAGGCCGGCTTCCCCCCGGGAACTACATTCTGACACTGATCCTTGATTCGGAGAATACCCTTACAGAATCGGACGAGACCGATAACCGGATTTCGTTTCCCTTTACGGTTTCTTACGATCCGTTGAATGCGCCCAACCTGGCCGTTTATGGCCCCGAAGCCTGGGATGCCCCGCTCGTTGTCGCCAACCAGCCCGATGCGTCTGAAAGCGCTCAGGAATTTCTCGAAACGGAGAACCTTTATCTAGGCTTCGGGTGCAGCAACCCGGGAGAAATTCCCGTTGGGGCCTTCACCGTCTCCGTCTTCAACAACGAAACCGGGGAACTCGTTACGCGAACGTTGCCCGAACTGCTTCCCGGCACGTTCCACTACTGGCCCAACATCGACATTGGATACTTCAGCCCGGGCGATTACACCCTCAGCCTCCGGGTCGATGCCGAAAACCAGGTTCCGGAATCCGATGAGCAGGACAATATTCATACGGTCAGCTTCCGGGTACTTCACGATCCGGCATTGCTGCCCAACCTGGCCCCGTTTGCTCTCCCCGAAAGTGAGGCTGCGCTGATCGTCAGCAACGAAACCGGCGCTGTTACCGGGAAAACCGAATTCCTCACTACCGACACCCTCCGTATTTCCTATTCGGGGCACAACACTACGGACAATCCGGCCGGATCGTTTGCGGTATTCCTCACACTGAATGAAACGGAAACACTGCATACCGAAAACCGGGAACAATTGGGGGCCGGCGAATCCTTCAGTCTGCAGGATTTTCCAATCGGTTCTCTGGAGGCAGGGCAATACACGCTTAGCCTGCTGATTGATCCCGATGATCAGGTTCTGGAATCGGACGAAACAGACAACACACTTTCGGTTACTTTTTCGGTAAGCGAACCCACGATTGAACCCGGTTTTGTTCCCGAAATCCGTAGTGAAATTCTGAAGGCGGGTTTTGATCCTTCCAACCGGGTCATTTGGATTTCCCGGGAGCGGGATACGCCTTGCAGCCTGGTCCTTTTTAACACCCAAGGGCAAGTCGTGACACGCATCGGCTCAGTTGCCGGTTCCCGAATTCATCTTCCGGCCCGGGATCTTCCGGCAGGGATTTATTGCCTCCTCCTGAACGAAGGCCGTCAATCCCAGTTTGGAAAAATTCGGGTAGGACCCTGATCCAGATACCGACGAAAGAACGATTGTAACAAGAAAAGGGTACCCGAATTATTTTTTTTCGCAGAGGGACGCGGAGAAAAATACGCAGAGGAATCGCTGAGGGGTGTTGGTTTTTCGCAGAGGGACGCGGAGAAAAATACGCAGAGGAATCGCTGAGGGGTGTTGGTTTTTCGCAGAGGGACGCGGAGAAAAATACACTGAGGAATCGCTGAGGGGTGTTGGTTTTTCGCAGAGGTACGAGGAGAAAAACACGCTGAGGAATCGCTGAGAGGATCCGCAGAAGGGCGCAAAGGAAACACTTTTGAGCTTTCTTTGTTTCTATCCGGAACCCTGCATTCAGGCAAAACCAAACAACAACGGCCATCCAAATGCAACCAAAAACGTCCAGACAAGGTATACCGGCAAATAAGCGGCAAGGGTACTTTCTACTTTTTCCGTGCTCCCCTTCCGGAATACTACCCGGAATAAGTCGATCAGAATCAGCAAAAGATTCCCGAAAATCAAAAGATTGGAACCCAACATGAATATGAATCTACGGATCGGCCATATTGTAAAAAAACTTCTCCCCGACGAGCCCGCTATGGTTATCCGAATTACCCATTTGGGGAATAGGGTGTCCATCCACTACAGAGGCATAAATTCCAATATTTCAAGTAATAAAATGCTCACCTCAGATCAGTTAAATACATAGGAAATAATTTCTGAATCAGGGAGATTCATCTGCAATTCCCCACAGGGGCAGGTCCGATACTTTAAAAAATCTGTTACAACTCCTTGATGAAGACATATTTGCCAGTGACAATCCGGCTAAAAAACTCAGATAGGAAACAAAAACAAAGGGAGTACAGTATTTTCTTTCAGAAAGTGAGTGGAAAAAGGTAAAAAAATATTAGATTTGTTCACGTTTTTTATCTGTTCACGTTTCGTGAACATAAACATTTTATGAACATGAAGGAAATTGAGCTTGTACATATCGCCATTGAAAAACTTTTCAACGTTGCACAAATTCAGGCAACCTGGGATGAAAATACCCCTGGTCAGTTTGATGGAAGATTAATATTTATTTTTGAAGATAAACCATTGATATATAATGCCATTATCAAGAAGGAATTGAGAAATCATCAACTGATCCAGTTCGACAAAATGACCAACGATGCGAACAATCTGATCATTGTCGCACAACGGATATTTCCTCAAATAAAAAGGGAGCTTCGGGAAGGTAAAATTGCCTACCTGGAAGCGAATGGCAATGTTTACTTAAAAACAAAAAATAACCTGGTATGGATTGATACACAAGCCACCATCCCAACAACGAAAGAAAAAGGAAATCGCGCGTTTACCAAAACAGGATTAAAAGTACTCTTTCACTTCCTTATTGATGAAAATCTTATTGGACTAACATATCGACAGATTGCAAACAGGACAAACGTTGGCCTTGGTAATGTTAATAACATATTCAATGGATTGAAAGAAACCCGGTTCCTGGTAAAACTCAACCAGAACCAATTCATTCTTAATAACAAAAAAGAGCTGCTCGACAAATGGATCGTAGCCTATAAAGAAACACTGAAACCAACACTGGAAATCGGTAGATTCCGTTTTTTGAAAGATGAGAATATTGGAAACTGGCAGAACATCAACCTTACGAAAGGAAAAACATGGTGGGGAGGTGAACCCGCAGGAGATTTGTTAACGAACCATTTACGACCAGGGGTATTAACTTTATACACCCTGGAAAGCAGGACGGAATTGATGAAAAACTACCGTTTAATTCCTGCACCTGATGGAGATGTTCTTGTTTATAAAAAATTCTGGGATGAAACACTCGATAAACGGCCCGATATTGTTCCCCCTCTGTTGGTGTATACGGACCTGATCAATATTGGGGATAAAAGATGTCGGGAAACCGCAGAAATGATTTATAAAGATTATGTCGGACCAAACCTATAAAGAACTGGCCATTCCATACTTCAAAGAGGTATTTGATGTGATTGATAAAGTACTGACCCAAAGAAAAATTCCCTATTACCTGGTCGGTGTCAATGCTATTGCCCTTGAATTGTTGAGAGACCGAATCGGACCATGCCGGGGAACCAAGGATATCGATTTTGCCATCATGATATCATCTATGAATCAGTATGAAGAGATTATAACAGACCTGGAAACGTATGGATTCAATAAAGTGAAAGATCCATGGACACTGTTCCATCCCGCGTACAATGTAGTCGTCGATTTATTACCCTTTGGAGAAATTGAAGAAAAGGACACAATGAATTTTACCGATCGCTTCACGGAGCTACATGTACTGGGATTTAAGGAAGTTCTGGAAGAAGCAAAGCCTGTTCAAATTGATGAAAAAATGATCTTTATACCCCCGCTGCAGGGAATGGTACTACTGAAATGTCTATTCCGAGCAAACTGACCCCCATTCCGAGATATTGACCCCCCTGGCAGAC
>DAIMEA010000041.1:0-14558 GCA_036725585.1 Prolixibacteraceae bacterium
CTGGTGGAGCTAAATCAGAAATCCCATGCGATTCGGGAAGGAAGTCGTGGCGTTTTGGCGGCATCGAATTATTTTTATTCTTCGGGTATGTTCGCCGAACCCTTCGATTGTGAACGGTTTACCGGACTCATGGCCGATGCAAAAGCCAATTATGGCCGCTTTACGGTGAACGACATGAAAGCAGCCTTGCACAAAGCCCGAAGAAGAAACGGGCACAACATGCAAAGTGTGATTTTTCAACCAGCGCGCCAGAAAATGTACGTTAGTATGAGCCGTGTCCCGGCAACCCTGGGTCCTTATATTGAAATGAATGTGGGGGAATTATTGAGCCGATAAAGCGGATAGAAAAAATTACGCGTCTTTTTTCAGTTCTTCCCAAAATTCCACAGCCCGGCGGGTATGGGGAATTACAATGGTACCCCCAACTACATTGGCCACACCCAGAACGTCGAAGATTTCTTCGGTGGTTACGCCCAGTTGATGGCATTTTTCGAGGTGGTATTTGATGCAATCGTCGCAACGCAAAACCAGTGAGGCTACCAGTCCCAGCATTTCCTTCACCTTTGCCGGTAACGCTCCGTCTTGGTACGTGAGGGTATCGAGGCTGTAAAGGCGCTTCATCACTTTATGGTCGGCTGCAAGGATTTTCTCGTTCATTATCGAACGGTAGGCATTGAATTCTTCGACTAGTTTCCCCATGACTTTATTTTTCTATGATGATTTCATTAACGGGTTTTACAACGGTTCCAATGAGGGTGGTTTGGGTGCATCGTTCAATTTTTACCCATACAATGTCGCCCTTTGCAAAATTTTCCTTTGGGAAAACGACCACTTTATTTTGGGGCGTGCGTCCGACCAGTTCCTGATCCGATTTTTTGGATTTTCCTTCGGCCAAAACTTCCACGATTTTCCCAATATCCTTTTTGTTGTTTTCGAGTGATATCCTGTTCTGAAGTTGGATCATCCGGGTCAGTCTTTCGGCTTTGATGCTTTCCGGAACGTCATCGGCCATGTGTTTGGCTGCGTAAGTGCCGGGCCGTTCGGAGTATTTAAACATAAACGCGCTGTCGAAACGAACCTCCTCCATCAGGGAAAGAGTTTCCTGAAAATCTGCTTCGGATTCGGAGCAAAAACCACAAAAGACATCGGTGCTGAGTCCGCAATCGGGAATAATCCGTCGGATCGAATGGATCCGGTTCTGATATTCTTCGCGATCGTATTTCCGGTTCATCAATTTGAGGATACGCGAACTGCCCGACTGAAAAGGGAGGTGAATGTGGGGGCAGATATTGGGGCGGTCGGCCATGGTTTTGATGAGCCGGTCGGAAAGGTCCTTGGGGTGTGATGTTGTGAACCGGATTCTCATGTTCGGCTGGCTTTCAGCGACTCTTTTCAGGAGATCGGGAAAACGAACCGGTTTCTGGGTGGGCTCGGGATGCCATTTGTATGAGTTGACATTTTGCCCCAGCAAGGTTACTTCTTTATACCCGTTTCGGTATAAATCGGCTACTTCGTTCAGGATATCCTCCGGATCGCGGCTACGTTCCCGTCCACGGGTGTAGGGTACAATACAATAGGTGCAAAAATTGTTGCATCCCCGGGTAATGGAGACAAAACCCGATACGGCTTCGGGTTCCAGGCGCAAAGGAACAAGTTCGTGGTAGGTTTCCTCCGTGGTCAGTTCCACGTTGATCGCTGCTTCGCCTTCACGTGCCTTGTCGATTAGGAAGGGGAGGTCGCGGTACGCATCGGGGCCGGCAACCAGGTCGACCACCTTTTTGTCGAGAAGATCATCGGCCAGGCGCTCAGCCATACAGCCAATCATGCCAATCAGAAGGTCTTTTTTCTTTTTTTTAAACGAATGAAAAAGGTTCAATCGGCCCCATATCCGTTGTTCTGCATTATCGCGAACCGAACAGGTGTTGATCAGAATAAGGTCGGCTTCGCGTTTTTCCGGAGTCAGTGTGTACCCCTTTGCCGCAAGTACGGCAGCCACCACTTCGCTATCAGCAACATTCATCTGGCAGCCGTACGTCTCGATGTATACTTTTTTATCCATCAAAAATAGGTTCAAAATACGGATGCAAAATTAATCGCATTTTCAACGCATCAAAACGATCGGGTAATGTTGAATCCAAAACGGATATTACCTTCGAGCCATTTTCCGGTTGTTTCGGTAACGAAAGCGGCATCGTATATTGCACTGGCATTGGTGAAAAAGAGTTGAAAAACATGACCGCCTGTTTCAATATCCAAACCGATGGAAAGGGGATTTTCATAATTGGCAGAGTCGGTTTCCCTGAAAACGTAATGGTATTCGAGGGTAAGTGCCACACGGTTTGTTAGCTTAAATCGACCGCCACTGCCCAAAGCCCAAACATCGTTTTTATCTTGTTGCGAGGGTACCAGGTTTCGATGAATCAAGGTAGGCATTAATTGGAGGGATATACTTCGGTTGAATTTTCGTGCGAACAACAACTGAAAAGAATAACTCATCCGATGGGCAAATAGGTAGTTCCGAAAATCATCGGGCCAACGGTCGGAAGAAATATTGGTTGTGGCCAGAATTCCCAGGGTTAGGGGGATGCTTTGTGCTCCGCTACTTTGACGAAAAAACAATTGCTTCACGAAAAAATCGTAATTGCTTTTGTAGCTACTGCGACCCAAACCAATGGACGTGGTGGGCGACAATCCATATTCCAACCCCAATCGAATGGTTGCATTGTCGAGACCCCATAAATCGGGAAAACCTGTGTCGAGGTTCCCAAAACGATGGGCAATTAAGAAAATCAATTCCCCTTTGTCGGGCAATTTCGTTGTATGGGCATTGATTAATTGCACCGATTTAAAGGTTGCCTGCGTGAATTCGGTCGCAGGTTTTTCACTTTCACGATCGAGCAAATCTTCGAGATTTTGGGCAGAAAGGATCGAGGCCGATCCAATCAGGATTAGAAAGAGTAGTTTTTTTTTCATTCAGGATTGTCTTGTTGGTTGAAGGTTTCAAGTTCAAAAAGGACACTTACTTCAATTTCTTTGGCAATATTATTGCGGACTATCTTGGGAATCCGGATGTTATAATCTTCGGGTTTGACAATGAACGTTGAAGTAGCAATGATTTTGTCGCCTTGGATCTGTAGGGATCCCGCAATAGTAACGGGATTGGAAATACCATGAATGCTTAATGTGCCCTTTAATGTAACGGATTGTTTTTCGGGATCATTCTTGTCGATCGCATCAATGTTGGCAATTTTTGCGTTAAGCGAAGCCTGGGGATAAAGATCCGACTCAACGTAGTTTTCGTTGAAATGCTCTTCCATGAGCGCTTTTTCGAAACGGAACGATTTCATCAACATTTTCGAAACGACCTCTCCCGAGGACAAATTCACGATGCAGGAAACCTGGTTATTCACTGCTTCAATATTTTCAATGGCTGTCTGCGAGAAAAACCGAACGTTCCCAATGCGGGTAAGATAAATCTGTGCCTGGATTTCAAATCCGGATAAAAGGAGGGCGAGGAAAATCAATGCTTTCATGTTAGTTGTTTTTCATTCCCTGTTCGACCCAGGCTTCAAATTTTTCAATCGAACAATCGGACCATTTTGCTTCATAGAGCGGCATGGGCGTGACACCGCTTTCATGCCGGATCACTTTGGAAAGAAGGCCCGACTCGGCGTAGGGCTTGAGCTGGTCGTATCCTTCGAGATTGATTCCCGCCGATGCATTCGTTTTTCCATGGCACGAAATACAGCTTTCCTGAACCATGGGCGAAATGTCGTTGCTGAACGACATGTTATCGGTGTAACATAGGTTGGGATTATCTTTAAAGTATTCATCCTCATTGTGGTATGTGCATTGAGCCAAGAGAATTATGATCATAATTGTGGATATTCCCAGTACTATTTGAATTCTTTTGTCCATAAGGTTATTGAATTTGCAGGGTTTTGGTCATCTTCTCCTCTTTTGTTTCAACCTTCAAAACATAAATCCCGGGAGTGAATCCTTCCACATTGAGTTTGCAAGGATTCTGTTGTGTTCCGTTTAAATGGCGGATTATTTTTCCCTCGGTGTTCATGAGCACAATGTTTTGAACAGGTGAAGAAGTTTCAAGAAAAACCCAGCCGGAGGCAGGATTGGGATACACTTTCAGCGGGGATTGAACGATGGATTGCCCATTGTGTGTTGTGGCAGGAGATACGGTAAGGGCACTTGTGAAAATTTGATCGCCGCTGGTGCTCCCATTTCCGTTGGCCGCATTTGTTGCCGCGTAAAAAGTAATGGCGCCGGCATCCTCTTCAGGAGCGGTCCATTCAACGTTCCAGGAGATCTGTCCGTTATTGGGGCTTGTTCCACCGGAAGTGTGCGTCACGGCTTGATTGTTATTGGTCAGTTTGGTTCTTTCTGTCTGCGTTATCGTGAACAGACCCTTTTTTTCGGTACTGTTTTCAGCCGTGAGTTCAAAGCCAAAACGAGCAGCTTCCTGATGTGCTGCAGATAGCGTCAGGGTATAGGTTTCACCCCGTACATATCCTGTTGCGGGAATGGTCGTTGTTATCCATTCCGACGAAAGTGATGTTCCGGTATGACATTGAGTGCAGCTGGCTCCGTCGAGGGGGGATCCGGATTTCCTGCCGGGTGAACCGCCGTTGTATAAGGTGGCTGAAAAAAAGACTATTATGCCCAAAGATGCCCCAAGAACAATAGGTAAATTTTTTTTCTTCCGTGCAGCGTTTTTAACAAACGGAATATCTTTGGGATCCGAAGGATGCTCTTTTATAAGGTTTTTGGCATCATTGAACGTATCCCGGTTTTTTAATCGGGATACATCCGAATTTTCTAATAAATCGGGACAAGTCGTGTTTTTTTGCAAACGTGTTCGCTTCATATGCCTCAGGTTTAATTATTATTCGTTGTGTTCGTAATAAGTGGTGAATGGTATCATCCTCCTTATCACGTAAATAAATATATGAAACAACAAAGCAGTATCTTTTGTTTTGTGAGTTAAAGCAAAAAAAAATGATCACTAGCGTGATCATTTTTTCGTGATATTGTAAAAAAACAGGGGAGAGGAGAATTTGCTTAATAATGGTGCAAGATAGGAAACAATTCGGATAAACATACAAGTAGTCGTATTCATTTTGTCATTATTCAACCAGCAGTCGTTTTTGTGTGATTAATGTACTTTTTATTGTGATTAAACCCCTTATCTGGTAGATTTGTTTACGTGGTTTCGAAAATGTAAATGAATAATTATGCAAAAAAGTGCAAAATTTTGTATGAAACGAACATGTTTGCCGGAAAACACAAACACGCATGAATAAACCACAGGTGATCGCTATAGCTACCGGGACCATTCGGACGAATTGAAGATCAACGAAGTTAAATTTTGTTAAAAGAGCGATTTTTCTATCCAGAAGATATTCCGTATGTTAAAGGTTTAATTCGAATGAAAAATGCGGCAAAATGAAAAGGGTAGGGGCATCAAGCGGCCGGTGTTTTTAGCTGCACAAGACGTACATTTCTTTTTGGGGATTCACCAACAAAACGGGACAATCGGAAATTTTGTTGACAATACGTTTTTCGAAGGGACCGGTCAACAGATCAATCAGCGAGACATTCAGGCTTCCCGTAAAAATGAGCAAAGAATAATCGGATGCCATGCGGGCCGCTTCGTTATGGATGTTCCAACTCGATGTGTTTGTTTGAATAAAACGATAATGAAACAGGAACGAGCTGTAAAACTTTTTTATGAAACCTGTTAATCCGTCGACTTTTTGTTTCAGTTCCGGATCCCTGTCTGAAGCCGGGAGCAGGTAAATTTCGCTGTTGTTGAAGCGTCCGAAATAACTGCCCCACAAGGTTGCTTCTTTGGTGCTGTTTCTGAAGTCGATGGGAATCAGTATATTGGCAAATCGATTTCGTGGTTTATCGGGAGCGTTCTTAGAGAAATAGAACGGAAACCCCGATCGGTAAAAAGCTTTCAGCAAGGAGGGTGTCAGCCGGTTGCCGGCACAAAAAAGGATGGTGTTGTATGGGTCTCCGAGCTTTTCCATCAGCGTATGCAATTTTCCTTTCAGAAGCAGAACGGACATTTCTGTTTCGGGAAATTTTTTTTTCAACACTTCGAGCATGCCCGATAATTTCTGTTCCAGGACATGCTTTTGCCTGGTCCGACGGAAATGAGCAAAGAGACATAGTTCTTTTTCAAATACCTGGGCCATATGAATGGCTTCGATGAGCGTCTGACTGAGGTGGTTTTCGGAATTGCACCACACAATGATTCGTTGATCGGCGATTCTTGCCATGGTTTCCTGTTGGTGTTTTCGTTTAACAACCTGTATAATATCAGTGGGTACTCATTTCGAAATCCTTAATTTTCCCCAAAAAAGCGCTATGCTTCATTCCGTACTTTTTAATCCCCATAGCATTGTTGTCGTTGGAGCGTCCGGCGATGTGACCAAACCGGGAGGGAAATTACTAAAAAACCTCATCGACACCAACTATCGGGGGCAGTTATGGGCGGTTAATTCAAAATACGATCAGGTACAGGGAATTCATTCGTTCAGGAATGTTTCGTTGTTGCCCAAAGTTGAGCTTGCCGTACTGGCCATTCCGGCTGAAGCGTGTATTCCTGTAGCAAAAATCCTGGCAGAAGAGAAGCAGGTTCGTGTGATCATCGTTCTGTCGGCTGGATTTAGTGAAGAGGGTCCTGAAGGAGAAAAACGGGAAGAAATCCTTCTTGATATAGCAAACAGAAACAAGATATGCCTGATCGGTCCCAATTGTATCGGTGTAATTACCCCCGGACACGCCAGTGTTTTTACCACGCCCATTCCGGCGTTACATCCCGATGGGGTGGATTTTATTTCCGGCTCGGGTGCCACGGCTGTGTTTATCATGGAGTCGGCCATTCCCAAAGGGCTGCATTTTCATTCGGTAATTTCCGTGGGAAATTCTGCTCAGATCGGCATTGAAGAGGTGCTCGAATATTTTGATGAACACTTTGAACCGGGCGTTTCACCCCGGGTAAAATTACTGTATCTCGAAGCAATCCGCAATCCCGATAAACTATTGCACCATGCTTCGTCGCTAATTCGCAAAGGGTGTAAAATTGCCGCGATAAAAGCGGGTGTATCGGAAGCAGGCAGCAGGGCAGCCTCGTCGCACACCGGAGCGCTGGCATCGTCCGATTTGGCGGTTGAAGCTCTTTTTCGCAAAGCCGGTATCGTACGTTGCTCCGGGCGGGAAGAACTCACCACCGTTGCTTGTGTTTTAATGAGCAAACCCCTGAAAGGGAGGAATATTGCGATAATTACCCATGCAGGAGGACCTGCGGTAATGTTAACCGATGCACTGGAAGCCGGGGGATTGACCATTCCAAAAATCGACGATTCTCCGGCGAAAACAAAACTGAAAGATCTGTTGCATTCCGGTTCTTCTGTCGAAAATCCGATTGATTTTCTCGCCACAGGCAACGAAAAGCAACTCAATGCCATAATCGATGCCTGTGAAAACAATTTTCCCCAAATCGATGCCATGGCTGTAATTTATGGGAGTCCCGGTTTGTTCTCCGTGCGCGAAGTATATTCCGTTCTGAACAAGAAAATGCAATCCTGCAAAAAGCCCATTTATGCCATCCTCCCATCGGTATTGAATGTGAAAGAAGATCTGGCTTATTTTCTTTCCCGGGGGAATGTTAATTTCCCCGATGAAGTTTTGCTGGGGCGGGCGCTTACGAAAGTTTACCAAACCCCTTCGCCTTCCGATGAAGCGATTTATCTCGACGGGGTAGATATCCCCGAAGTTCGAAGAATCATCGAAAAAACAAGCGACGGATTCCAACCGGCAGAAATTGTCCATCAGCTTTTTGATGCTGTCGGTATTGGTTATGCCCGGGAGATGGTCGTTCAGGCTCCTGAAGAAGCCATCCGGGCAGCCTCAGAAATTGGATTCCCATTGGTGATGAAGGTCATAGGTCCTTTGCATAAAACGGATGTCGGGGGCGTGAGCCTGAACATCAAATCGAACGAAACGGTAGCTAAGGAATACATCCGACTGATGGCAATCGATGGAGCCACGGGAGTTTTAATGGCCGAAATGTTGCACGGGAGTGAACTGTATATCGGAGCCCTGTACGAACCCCGCTTTGGCCATGTGATCCTATGTGGTTTGGGCGGAATTTTTGTCGAAGCGCTGAACGACGTGACTTCTGGCTTAGCCCCGCTCACTTTTTCCGAAGCCCGCTCGATGATCCGGAACCTGAAAGCATACAAAATGATCCGGGGCTTTCGCGGAAGTCCACCGATCGACGAACAAAAATTTGCCGAAATCATTGTTCGGCTTTCCAGTCTGCTTCGCTTTGCCACCGAGATAAAAGAGATGGATATCAATCCGCTGATTGCACGGGCTGATCAGCTGAAGGCTGCCGATATACGCATCCGGATTGAACACACTCCCGGTTGATTTGCATTCTGGTTGATTTACATTATTTTTATCCTTTTCCAATAATTTTTGCTTATGAAGTCGTTTATTAAACTGTTTAAGATTCTAATAATCGTTATGGTAGCATCGTGTAATTCCCCCAAAGGGGATGATAACCCGGGCTTCGTGCCCGAAACCCAGAAACTGGAATCGGACCGGATAACTCCGGAAGTGCTTTGGATGTTGGGACGCATCGGAGGAGAAAAGGTCTCGCCCGACCAAACAAAGGTTTTATACGGGGTTACGTACTATTCCCTGGAAGAAAACAAGGGCTTTAAAGATTTGTATCTCTGCGACCTGAATACAGGAAAAACCATTCGCCTGACCAACAGTGCCGAGAACGAAGGGAACGCTTCGTGGCATCCTTCAGGGGAGCGGATCGGCTTTTTGAGCAAGAAATCGGGCGAAACCCAGCTGTGGGAAATAAATACAGAGGGCAACAAAAAAAAGCAAATTACTTTTATTAAAGGAGGGATCAGCGATTTTCTTTACGCTCCCGATGGAAAAAGACTGGTAATCCAGAAAGCAGTAAAGCTCGATTCAACGATCAACGATCTTTACCCCGATCTTCCCAAGGCAAAAGCCCGGCTGGAGTCTGATCTGATGTACCGGCATTGGGATTCGTGGCACGATTATACCTATAACCATCTTTTTTTGGCCGAATATTCCGAAAAAGGTGTCTATTCGGCTGAAGATCTGATGGAAGCGGAACGTTTTGATGCACCCACGAAACCGTTTGGAGGAATGGAACAGATTGCTTTCAGCCCCGATGGAACCCTGTTGGCCTATACCTGCAAGAAGAAAACAGGGAAGGAGTATGCCTTTTCGACCAATAACGAAATTTGGCTGGTCGATCTCATAACACGGGAAACACGGAATCTGACTGAAGGTTTGCCCGGGAACGACTACAATCCTGTTTTTTCTCCCGATGGGAGCATGATTGCCTGGGAAAGCATGGAACGAGATGGTTATGAATCGGATCAGGCACGTCTTTTTGTGGCGAATTTGAAAACCGGTGTCCGGGAAAATTTGTTTGCCGGTTTTGAAGAAAGCGCCCACTCAATAACATGGTCGGGCGACGGCGAAAAAATCTTCTTTATCAGCAACATTCAAGCATGCGACGAACTATTTTTCATCGAACATTCCACCGGGATCATACGGCAGATCACCCATGGAATACACGATTACAAATCGATACAATGGGCCGGTGAAAAGTTGCTTGCCCGCAAACAATCGATGTCTCAGCCCGATGAATTGTACCTGGTCTCCCCCGAAACGGGAAAAGACGAACGCATTACTTCGGTTACAAAACCCATTATGGATCAGTTAAAGCTGGGGAATGTGGAAAAACGCTGGGTAACAACAAGCGATCAGAAAGACATGCTCGTGTGGGTAATCGTTCCACCGGATTTTGACCCTGAAAAAAAATACCCCACCCTTCTTTATTGCCAGGGCGGTCCACAGAGTACGGTGAGCCAGTTCTGGTCGTACCGCTGGAATTTTCAACTTATGGCCGCCAACGGATACATAATCGTAGCGCCAAACCGGCGAGGGCTCCCGGGTTTTGGAAAAGAATGGCTGGAGCAGATCAGTACCGATTATGGCGGACAGAACATCCGGGATTATCTTTCGGCTATCGACGATGTGGCAAAGGAACCCTGGTCCGATGAAAATAATCTGGGGGCTATTGGCGCCAGTTATGGAGGCTATTCGGTTTTTTATCTTGCCGGCCATCACGAAAAACGCTTCAGCGCCTTTGTTTCGCACGCGGGTATTTTTAACCTGGAACAGATGTATGTAACCACCGAAGAAATGTGGTTTCCTAATTGGGATTTAGGCGGTCCCTGGTGGGATAAGGAAAACAAAACGGCCCAACGTTCCTATCAGTTTTCGCCCCATCTTTATGTCGATCGCTGGGATACTCCCATTCTGGTCATTCACGGGCAAAACGATTACCGGATTCCTTTTACCCAGGGTATGGGCGCCTACAATGCAGCCCTGATGAAGGGAATACCTGCCCGCTTCCTGTATTTCGACGATGAGAACCATTGGGTTTTGGCACCCCAAAACGGAATCGTATGGCACAGGACCTTCTTTGCATGGCTCGATGAATGGTTGAAAAAAATGTAAAGCCGTTTAATCCCTTTTGCAAAAAAAATGATATTGGGTTATTTATTGAATAGTTGTTCTCTATTAAGCTCGATGAATATATATTGACATTTTCGTACCGATCGTGTAACTTTGTCTTGTTTGTTTGTTATAAAATTTTTGGTGGTGTATTTTAAGGGGATTTTTCAAGCGCTGCAGCCCGGTGTTGCAGCGCTTTCCTTTTCATCGAAGGTCCTTGCTTCCTTATCGTTCTTTCGCAATAAAAAAAGGCAATCCAAACCTTGGATTGCCCGTGCAGGTTTTCAACCTGGTGATACGTTGCAATAATCAATTTTTTTATACCGGATTGGGCATCTTTTCTTCTTTCCGTGCTTTTACTTCCGGAACGTCCATTTTTAATTTCATCCAAAGTGAGGATTTATTTCCTTGTTTTTCGGGGGTAACAGGCACTTCAAAAAACAGATCCTCGGTAAGTTCCAGCATTATATCCCGGGTTTGATACCCTTTGCTACTGACGGTCATTTCGTAAGTTCCCGGGAGGAGGAAAAGAAAGAATTCTCCTGCTTCGTTGCTCAATGTACCGGTATTCAGTCCTTTAATAAATATGTCGGCTCCCTGAAGCACTTTTCCTGTTTCAACGTCCCGAACAATTCCGCTGAGGGTTAAATAGTCGCCGGAATATACCAGCGTCGAAACAAACAGAAAAAGAAGAAATAAAAGTAAAGTTTGCGTTTTCATGGCTAATAATAATTGTGTTTTCAAATCATGGCTGCTAGTATAGACAAGAAACCTTTGCTGAGGGTTGCTTGTTTCTCCAACATTTTTTTTGCTACATAAAAAGTTGCAAATCGATGTTGTGGTTTTGTTCTTAATACAAGCAAAATTAAGATAACCCTACCTGCTTTTTGATGGGAAATGAGAAGTTTGCCTGTTTTTATCCGGACAAGAGGAAATGAACCGGGGTGTTTTCTGAAAATGCAAAAAAGGAAGTAAATAGTAGAAAGAAAGCACAGGATAAACCCGGTTTAAAAATTATAGCGGTAGCCTATACCGAAAACATGCGCATCGACCGGATAAGCGATATTGAATTCATTCTCGAAAAGATAGTATGCAGTAAATGTGGACGAACGGTTCCATTCGTAATCGATTCCGGCTTTTACTCGGGTTTGGTTCACGATTCCACCATTCGGATTGTTGATGTGATAAAAGAACTCAAAACCGACATAGGGGGTGAGGGGAAGCCCGAACCAATCGTACTCAAGCTCAATGGCATTTCGGCTGATGAGTTTCTGGCTGTAATTGAAAACAGGATTGGTCAGATCGTCGGATCCGTATTGAAGGGTAGTTTTCACCTTCAGCTTAAAATCGTCGAAGCTGGGATCAAAGCGCAAACTAAGCGAAGCACGTTGCTCATAGCGCCGTTCCCTTTTGATGTTCTGATCGTAGCTAAAGCGGTAACTAAGCCCGATTCGGAACAGTTTGGAAAGGTCGTACGAAACCGAAGGCTCAACCAGGGCCTTATCGAAGGTTGTCAGCATATTGTCGAACCGGTGTTCGTATTCCAAACCGGCGCTCAGTTTTTTGCTTATTTCTTTTTCAACGGATATGCCCAAACGAGCTTTCAGATCGGTGTATTGGGCATTTAAAAAAGTGGGGAGAAGCAGAAGCGCCGTAAGGAAAAGAATTCCTTTACTCGTACTAATCATCGTCATCCTCTGAATTTTTACCTTCGTCATCGGCAAGGTTTTCTCTATTCTGGCTTTCGAAATAATAGATGTTTACCCGTGCTGTATCCCTTAAAAAGTCAATTTTACCGATTTCAACACGATTAATTTTAAGACCGGTTCTTTGTTCCAGGTCGTTGATGAGTTCTTGTTTTTTCTCTGGCTTGATCAATTCAATTTTTTCGTAATTGATCGCTTTGCTTGATTCGTGTTTCAGAAGAAGGAATTTTTCCAAAATCCATGCCAGGACAACCAGAATCGCGTTAGTGGTAAGTAGTTCGGCATAACTGACTTTCTTATTCGAAAGAGCGTTGATAACGGAAATCCCGATAACAAGAAACAAATACGTCATTTCTTTGATGGGAATTTGAAGCGTCCGGTAGCGGATAATCCCGAAGATGGCAAACAACCCAAGGGCAAAACCCAATTCGAGTTTCACATTTTCGAGCAGAAAACACATAAGAAAGATGACTGCTGATATCAGGATGTAGGTGAACAGATAATCTTTTCTTTTTCGAACAGGGTAGTATATGAAACGAACGGCCACAAAAACTACGAAAAGGTTCAGCAGGAAACGGATGAGCAATTCTCCAAAATCCTGAAGGTTAATCAATTCAATATTAAATAGTTCCATCGCGAAAAATTATAAGTCGGTTATTTTTTTTATTTTTTGTTTAAAAATGTTGGTTTTAATTTCGGGGTTGAGCATGGCCAGGCCCATACAATATTTGCTGAATCCAGAGGGAAAAACCCGGAATTCCGACAAGGCCTTTACGAAAGGTGAGTTTTGATGATCGCGGTTTCGTTTGATTTCCACGATGCAAATGCCTTCTGTTTGGATTTGTTTATGGTATTTAAGGTCGGTGAAACGCAGGTCATAATCAAGCGTGATCCTCTCGCTTAAATCTTTGTTTACCAAGGTTAAACGAATAAAACGATTGCCCAGTTTCGGCCAGAGTAATTCGTGGTTATAGGGTGTGTATTTTTCAAGAAACGACCCGCTGCCCTCGAAATCGAGGTGGTGTCCTTCGTCTTCTTTTGGGATTCGGTTTTTGATGGTTTCTCCCCGATTGTTTTTCTTTTTCACTTCCAGAAAGGCCATATCGGAAAAAACGTATTTGCGAATCCGTATTTTGTGCCGGTTTAATTTTCCGTTATGGTGAATGGTGTACATCTGGTAGTCGTTGGTGTCGAAATAAGTCGTTTCGTATAGTTGTTCCCGAATGTGGTTAATCTCGACCATGTAATAATCAGCCAGGACTTTTTCCAAAAGGATCGGCATTTTTTCAATTTCCAGTATATATTTGGTGTCGGTTCGTCGCATAAAACGTACCCGGTCCATCTCTTTAAGCGAAATGGGCGAAAAGCGGTCGATGGTATCTTTGAGCTTATTTGCGAAGTTCATATTTGTACAATTTCTTTTTGAATAAGCGATTCTTGGAATCGTAAAAAAGCTTTTCCGTTTTCAGACCGTTTTCGTATTTATATTCATATCGTTCGTCCTGTTGTCCTTTTTCGTCAAGAACAATTTCTTCGATCAGGTTTCCCTGGGTATCGTATTTGTATTTAAACCAAAGGTCAACGGTTTTCCCTTCATCTTTAAATTCTTTTATTTCAATAAGGTCGCCTCTGAAATTGTAATATTCTTCCTTTTCGATAAAGGGTTCTTTGTCGCCACGTGAGAGGTCGATCTCGTAATTTCTTTTCACCTGGATCCCAAATTCAACGACTTCTTTTTTATCTTGTCCGAATGAAAAAAGGGACAGAAACAGCAATATGCTTATAAGAAGGGTGCTTTTCATGACGTTCTCATTTATAATTTATCCACATAAAAAATTTCATCAAATTCGTAGTGTTCGTAGTTATCGATTTCTACGGTAGCTTCAACAATATGGTAGTCGGTATCTTCGTTTTCGATATCGCGCGAATACATAAAAATGCGGTATTTGCCCCTGATCAGGTTCGAAAAAACAAAGGTTCCGTCATCCTGGGTGCGAACCCGTTCATCGTAAAAATCATGATCTCCGTAGGTGAGATAAATTTCCTGTTCTTTGGCTGGCACAGTGTATTTGTATTCCTTTGAGTTATCGGCATAATTCACAACAAAAACCCTGCCTTTAATCGATGAAGTGCCTTCGTCCCACTGAAGGCTCCGGAACAGGTATAAATCGTTGAGGTAGAGTGTGTCATTTTTTTCCAGCGTAATCTCTTTGGCCATTTCAATTTCATCCGGTGCCTGCCGGGTAG
>DAIMEA010000042.1:0-14392 GCA_036725585.1 Prolixibacteraceae bacterium
AGGATGCTGTTCCGAAACAATAATCGCAATACAATGACTGCAAAAGGAATTCCCACGCCAAATACAACAAGCAGTTCTCGTAATGTAGCATTCATTTTTTTTCTCCTTTTCCTTTATATATTAATTAAGTACCGGGAAAAAACGCTCTCCCCGGCTGAGTTTTTCCAGAGCGGTGGCAAAATCTCTTGAGAAATCATTTTTGAGGATTGCCGCCTCAAAGTCGAGGCCGGCCATCGTAGCATGAATATTTATGTCGTCCGACATGGTCACCCCGACAAATTTGGGTCTAAAGCCATTCAATCGGGCAATTTCGGCTGCTTTGAGTCCGTTGATGTCGGGCAAAAATACATCCATTAAAACCAGATCGGGTGTTTTCTCCTCAAGTAGTTTTAAAAATTGATGCACATCGTTTGCCCAACCGATCACTTCAACATCGCTCCGGCTTTTTAACAAAAAACAAACAGCATCGATAAATACCTGATTGTCGTCAACAATAATGATGTTCATTTTCTCTTTCCCCATTTCTTCCTCTTTCCGGGACAAAAATAGAAGAGATAAAACGAAATATGTTCAGGGATTTTCTGCAAACAGGATCGGGGTAAATCCCTGTTTTTCGACAAGGGAAAACCCTTGCTTTTTAAGATGTTCAAACAATAACCAGCTGATTCTTAATCGCAAAAAGAACGAGAGCAACGGAATTTTGCGTGTCGGTTTTCAGCATTAAGCGGGTTTTATGCCCTTCCACCGTTTTGGAACTAATGAATAAAGTATCGGCAATTTGCTGGTTTGAATAAGCTTTGCACAATAGTTGCAAAACGTCGAATTCCCGTTCGGAAATATCGAGGGCTTTTTTCAATTGTTCTCCGGTAGGGGTCGTTTCCTTTTTAAGGATGATGTTCATGAGCAATTCCTGAGAAAAAAAATGATTCCCCCGGGCGACCTCCCGGATAGCCGTTCGAAGCTGGTCGGCTCCGGAATCCTTCAACAAAAAGCCCTTAACTCCCAACTCGATCATTTTCCGATAATGGTTTTGATCGCCGTGCATGGATAAAATCAGAATATTCATCTCCGGACATTTCCCCAGAGCTCTTTGTGTAGCGTCAATACCGTTCATGCGGGGCATATCGATGTCCATCAATACAACATCAGGTTCAAACCGGTCGATCTGCTCTAAAAATTCTATGCCATCGGATGCTTCGGCCAGGATGGAAAATTCCTTTTCTTTTTCGAGGGCATATTTCACTCCTTCACGAAACAGTTTATGGTCGTCGACCAGGATCAACGAAATACAGGGTTGGGTCATGTTGTTGCTGTTTTAAGGGTTATGTTTAGCGAAAAGCCATTCCCTGGGGAAGTATCTATGCTCAATGCCCCTCCCATACTTTCAACCCTGCTTCGCAGGTTAAAAAGCCCTATTCCCTTTCGCTGAAGGAGCATGTTATCGAAATCGAAACCAATTCCATTATCCGCATAAAACAAGTTTAATGATTCAAACGAATGATTCAATTCTAGGTGTATTTCCGTCGCCTGCGAATGTTTTATGGTATTGTTGATCAGCTCAGTAATAATTCGGAAAAGGGAAATTTCAATTTCAGGGGCCAAACGGGAAGTGAGTGTGTACAAAAATTTTATTTCTGCTCTTTGCGTGAATTTGATCCTTTCGATGAAGGATTCCAGTGCTTTCTGCAAGCCCATGTTCTCCAAAATATAGGGACTCAGATTGTTCGATATTTCTTTCACCGTTTTAATCGATTCGGAAAGGGTTTTGTCAATTCGTTCCCGAATTTCGGTATCGGCTGGGTTTTCATACAACAAATTCAGGTAAATCTTCAGGGTCGAAAGCAAGGGGCCTAAACCGTCGTGTAATTCTTTGGAAAACCGGGAGCGCTCCTTTTCTTCAGCCACAACAGCAATACGGTAATTCTCCCGGTCCTGGTTCTGCTTTTCGGTTAAATCGCGAATCATAAAAAGAAAAGCCTTCCCCTCGTTATAGGAAATAAGACTGACGGAGCAATTTATGTATCGCTTTTCTTCCTTTTCGACGTCGATTTCAAAATCGAATAGGGGTGGCATGGTCTCGGGGTGCCGAAAATGAGGCGCCATGATTTTTAAAATGTGGTCCGGTATACCTGTCCGGTTTATTGGATCAAAAATGTCCTTTTCCTTCAGGCCAACCATAAATACAAACGCTTCATTAAAATCAAGGATTTTCCCTTCTGTATCCACAACCAACAGAGCATCCGATCCCTGTTCAAAAACATTCCGAAAGTTTTTTTCGCTGTTAATAGCCATTTGTTCCGACCGGGTACGAATCTCTACTTCCTTCTGAAGCTTCCGGGTGGTATCCTCCAGATGTTCGTTCTGCAAATGAAGTTTAGTTATGTTATTAATCAGATTTTGATGAACATAACGAAACGCGAACGAAATGATCAGAACAATGACCAGAACAAGCAGCGTGTTGATTAAAACCGAAATAAACGGAAAATGGATGACGTTTCCATAGAAATTGAAATGAACATAACCCCGATAATAAAAGAAAAACAATGCGCCAATCGCCACAACCGAAAACAAAAGCAAATATACCGTGCGCTTTAAATCAAAAAAAAGAGACGTCGTAATTCCCGATGCCGTTAACCAAATATAGGCTGCACCCGAAAAACCCGTTTCCAGAAAATCGAGAAAAGCCAGAGACAACATACCCAAAATAAGAACGGAAGCTTTGAGGTTATAGGAAATTTTTCGCCGGTATAGGGTGGTAACCAAAACAAAAAGATAAATAATTGCCTGGCAAATCCAGAAAATTTTTACTTCGAAAAAAAACAGCCGGGATAGGGCAGATACAATCAAGGGTAAGGCAGCAATGGTTCCAACAACCAGAGAAATATTCACCAGATTGTTTCGTATATCCCTGATTTCTGAGATTTCAGTCAGTTTCAGCTTCATTATCTTTTAATAATTCCAACAAACTAAGAATTTTCTATGAATTTTCCGATAGGCCATGAATGAATCCGATCACATTTTCCCTTCATTCTTTATACCTTTACACAAACGAGCTCAAATTTGCCACGATGCATTTCTCCTGCAGCTACCAAAAGATTCGTTTACGGTTTCGTTCTCCGGCACAAACATCCCGGGGAATTTATGAAAACAAAATCAGCTGGATGCTATCCCTCAGCGACGGCGAAAGCATCGGTGTGGGAGAATGTTCCCTGTTGCCGGGATTAAGCATCGACGACCGACCGGATTTTGAGAATCGCCTGGACGAATTTTGCCGACAAATAAACTCCGGTTTCTTCCCTTCCGAACAAGAACTCACTGAATTCCCCTCGATCCGGTTCGGCATCGAAACCGCCTTGCTCGATCTGCATAACGGTGGAAAACGAATCCTTTTCCCTTCAGAATTTATCTCGGGTAAAAAAAGTATCCCGATCAACGGACTGATCTGGATGGGCGACAAACAAACAATGCGACGGCAGATTACCGAAAAAATCGACCGGGGTTTTTCCTGCCTCAAGCTGAAAATTGGAGCACTAAATTGGTCCGACGAACGGGAAGTTCTTGCTGAAATACGTCGTCAATTCCGTCGAAAAGACCTTACTATTCGGGTTGATGCAAACGGAGCATATACATTTCAGAAAGCGACAGAAGTGCTTTCGGAACTTGCCGAAATGCAGGTTCATTCCATCGAACAACCCCTGCCTAAGGGTCGGTGGAAAGAGATGGCCCGGCTTTGCAGGGAAGCACCCCTGCCGATTGCTCTCGACGAAGAACTGATCGGGCTGTTTCCCCGGAAGAAAAAGGAAGAATTGCTCGATACGCTCCACCCTCCCTATCTTATCATCAAACCCGGCCTACTGGGCGGATTCAAAGAAGCCGAAGAATGGATTTCCCTTGCCCGGGAAAGGGGCATCGGATGGTGGGCCACCTCGGCTCTTGAATCGAACATTGGATTGAACGCCATTGCCCAATGGACCTACATGCAGAATGTTACCCTACACCAGGGACTTGGAACCGGACAATTGTTTACCAATAATATTGATTCGCCCCTGGCTCTTCTCGGCGAACATCTTTATTACCTTCCCCAAAAAGAATGGGGTACATACTTTCCACAGGAAACGGAGGACTAATGGAGCAAGCAATCACCCTAAACGGTAAAAAATACAGCCCCGAGGATCTGAAAGAACGGATCGATCATCCCACCCGGCCTGAATGGGAAAAAGAACTGATGCGTTTTCTGATCGAGTGGTTCGGTCCTGGAACAACAATTACCCAAAAAACGTCGGGAAGCACCGGCGTACCCAAAGTACTCGAATTAAAAAAACGTCACATGCTGGCTTCGGCCCGAAAAACCCTTGACTTTTTTAACCTCAAACCCGGCGACAACGCCTGGCTTTGCCTGCCTATAGAGTACATTGCCGGAAAGATGATGGTAATCAGAGCTCTTTCGGGGCGATTAAATCTCCTTGCTACAGAACCTTCCGGAACCCCCATCCTGCCCAAAATCCCGATCAATTTTGCTGCCATGGTTCCCTTGCAGGTATACAACCTGTTGCAAAACCCCGCCCATTTTTCGTCCATCAAAAGACTTATTGTTGGCGGTGCTGCGCTCGACGACTCGCTGCAAAAGCAGCTGAAAGAAGTCGGTACAGAAGTGTATGCCACCTATGGCATGACCGAAACCTGCTCCCACATAGCCCTTAAACGGATTAACGGGAAAAATCCCGACCGGGCGTTTCATGCACTCCCCGGTGTTCGCCTTTCCCAAAATGAATCGGGATGCCTGATCATCGATGCCCCGGAACTATGCGATACCCCGTTGGAAACCCGCGACCGGGTGAAGCTGTTTTCCGACCGAAGTTTTGAATGGATCGCTCGCTCCGACTTCTTGATAAACTCCGGAGGCATAAAAATTGAACCGGAGATACTCGAAAAAAGAATAACAAAAATTATCGGGTACGAAAGCATCATTATTCCTCAAAAAGACCCACAACTGGGGGAAAAAATTGTGTTGGTTCTGGAAAAAAAGGGACTGACAGAAAGCGCAATCCGATCCCTGCTGCAAAACAAACTGGACAAACATTATCAACCCAAAAACATCCGTTTTATCGATCACTTCCCCAGAAATCCTTCGTTCAAAATTGATCGTTTGGCCATAATTGCTTATCTTGAAAAGGAATTAAAATCCAACAAATAAAAGTCCGGCACGAAAACAGATTTGCTTTTTTATTGATTAACCATGATTGGATTGCGATATGAAAAAGTTGAGTGTGTTTTTCATCGTCTTTCTGCTGTCCTTCGGTGCATCCGGGCAGAAACTCGAAAAAAGGTGGTCGACTTCCCAAGGTTTTGAAACACCCGAATCGGTATTGTACGATCCGGAAATGGAAATGGTTTATGTAGCCAATATGGGAACCGAACGAGACCAAAATACCTCCGATGGTTTTCTCTCTCTTTTGGATTTGAACGGACAAATCGAGAATATAAAATGGATAACCGGCTTGCATGAACCGAAGGGAATGGCAGTATATGACGAACGTCTCTATGTTGCCGATATAAACGAACTGGTCGTTATCGATCTGAACAGTGCCAGCCTTTTCAAAAAGTATCCGGCACCCGATGCGATTTTTCTCAACGATGTTTGTGTTTCCGAAAACGGTACGGTGTTTGTTTCCGATTCGCGCGACCAACGAATTTATGCGCTAATTAACAACGAATTAGTTTCCTGGCTCCATTTGCCCGAGCTGGAAAATGTGAACGGACTCTGGTCCGAAAAAGGAAAATTGTATGCAGGAAATGCTTCCATTTGGGAAATCGACATCGAAAGCAAAGAAATGAATGAACGGCTAGGCGGTGCCGGTGGTGTCGACGGACTGGAAAAAATCGACGACCGTTCGTTTCTCTTTTCCAATTGGGCTGGACGAATTTATCTTTCTCAGGGGCAGGAAATAATACAACTACTCGACTCGACGGAAGAAAAAATCAACACGGCCGACATCGATTACCTGCCCCGGCAAAAAAGAGTCCTGGTTCCCACTTTCTTCGGGAATTCGGTCGATTGCTACCAACTAATTCCGGATTAACCTGTATTTTCGCAGGTAATCAATTATCTGCTTCTATATGGTTCATTGGGAAAACGCCCAAATAAAAATCCGGAATCGTGTTATCGTTGGGCCGTTGGATCTCGACCTTCGCAAAGGAGAATCGTTGGGAATTTCGGGTTGTAACGGAACAGGAAAGACCCTTTTGGCGAGAGCGCTTGCCGGTCAAATACCTGTATTGCATCAGGGAAGTTTTGTATCCGTTTCGGTTCCGGCTGCTTTTGTATCGTTTCAATCGGCATTCGGGATGAGAAACGGGTTTGCAGCCTATCGGCAACAACGCTGGAATCCGATTGATCCCGAGGCAGCTCCAAGCGTTCAGGAAGAACTCAACTATTCGTCGCAAAAAAAAATGCTCGACCCCTTGATCCGGCAATTCAATTTCCAGCAACATATGAACAGCCGGGTCATCCAACTCTCGAACGGGGAACAACGAAAGCTGGAACTGATCCGGGTGCTGGCCGCTTCGCCCGATTTATTGGTTCTCGACAATGCTTTTAACGGACTGGACACCCTCTCCCGACAATGTTTGCACGAAATGCTGGATCGCTTAATCGAAAAAGGCCATTCAATCGTACTTACGGGAATGACGAAAGAAGATTTCCCCGTTTCCCTTCAACAATGCATTCAACTTGGGAAAAGCAATGCGCCCTGCCTTATTTCGCCCAGGGAAATGGATTCATGTGATCCGATTGGTTTTGAACCTTTGCCCGATTGTCCCCGGTGGAACGATTCCTCCTTTGATGAACTCATTGCTGTTAATGGGCTTAACCTGAATTATAGCGACAAAACCATTCTGAGCAACATTTCATGGAGTGTTCATGCCGGAGAACGCTGGGCTCTTTTGGGACCCAATGGCTCCGGGAAAACAAGCCTGTTGAACCTGATTTTTGCCGATAATCCGAAAGCCTATGGAAGTTCCATTCGCCTGTTTGGGAAAAAAAGGGGAAGCGGGGAATCGATCTGGGAAATCAAAAAGAAAATTGGCTTCATTTCCCCCGAAATGCAACAATATCTGCCACCCAACCAGAAGGTCCTTGATGTGGTATGTTCGGGCTTGTTCGATTCCGAAGGGCTCTATATTCGTCCCACCACTTACCAGCAAACGTTGGCCCGGCAATGGCTGGCCCGAATCGGTGATCTGTCGTGGAGCGATTGTTATTACCGAGATCTTTCTGCGTCCGGTCAACGCTTGGTTCTGTTGGCCCGTACCCTGATTAAAAATCCGCCTCTGTTGTTGCTCGATGAACCTTTTCAGGGCCTCGACACGCATAACAAAAAGAAAGTGTCCCTCCTTCTCGATGCATTGGCAAAACAAACAAACTGCGCCATGATTTGGGTAACCCACCACCGCGAAGAACTTCCACCGGCATTTACCCGGGAACTTCAATTGAACAAAGGAAAGACGGAATACCTGGGACCTCTTCGCAAAGCCCAAAACAAAAGGGCCACGTAAAACATGGCCCCTTCGATGCATGGATAAAAAACAAAATTATTGAATAAACAGGATTACTTCATCAACCAGCCGGGGTGTTAAGGGTAAATCGGGGTTGTTGTATGTAGCGATGTTTTTTTGAACATCGGCTTCGGCATTTTTCAGGATGTGATTCATCCCGGGAACAATGATTTTTTTTGCATTCTTGTTCCCCTGTCCGAGCAGGTCGGCATCGGCCTCACGAACCTGGATGTCGGTATCGCCCTGGATGATCAGCACCGGAACGGTAAGTTTCCCAATTTCAGCCGAAGGGTCGAAACGAAACCAGGAATTGAGATACGGCTGAAGATCCGGATGAAACAGGTTCATGAGGTAAGGGGGAACATCTTCCACTTTTTCTCCCGCTTTCACTTTTCCAAGCAGGGTTTTTACCTGGTCGATTACCTCGATGGGTGTTCCCGGCCGGGAAACTTGTTCCATAATCAGCGCATCGGCGGGGCGGCCGGGGCCATTTAAACTAATGAACCCGTCGGCCCCGGCCTTGGCAGCAGCCAGCATACCAATCAGGGAGCCTTCGCTCAAGCCGGCCACATAAACTTTGTCGAATTTTTTTTGTTGCTTCAGGAATGCAATCCAATTTGTGGCATCGTCTACATAATGATCAAACCGGACCGAAGCATTGGAAAAGCCTTCGTACGTACTTTTGGCAATCCCTCTTTTATCGTAGCGTACCGAAGCGATCCCGTTTGAGGCCAGCACATTCGCCAACATTTGAAAGGAATTATTGGTCATTCCCGGTTGATTTCCGTTCCGATCGGTAGGTCCCGAACCGGCAATCAGCAAAACCACCGGAAAAGTTTTTTTCTCATCAGGGCATTTTTCGGTACCGTGAAGGGTGATCCCGTTGGAAATAATTTGTACTTCCGAATCGTTACCGGGATTCAGTACCTCGGCTGTTTTGGCACCCAATGCCCAGAGAATAAAGGTGAAAAGGATAACTAATTCTCTCATGACTATTCTTTTTTTTGGGATGTAAAGGGTGCTGCCCCATGTTCTGCAGCACCCATTTATTTGTGTTCAATAAGGATATCCTTTTAGGAATGAAGGATAGGACGACCCTTTTGGGGGGAAGAAGCGTCGTTCCTTTCCGGAATTATTTCGATTGGAGCAGTTCCTTGATGCCTCCAAGGGAAGAAAGAACCCCGCTTGCTTCAAACGGCATGTAGATCGTTTTGGTATCCGGTCCCTGTACCATAGTTTGCAGGGTGTCGATGTATTTGATCGCGACCATGTAGTTAATCGGATCACCGGTTTGGGCAACCGCTTCCTTGATCTTGTTGATGGCTTCGGCTTCGGCTTTGGCCACTTTGATCCGGGCTTCGGCTTCTCCTTCGGCTTTCAGGATGGCCGATCTCTTTTCTCCTTCGGCCCGGTTGATCTGGGATTCCTTGTACCCTTCGGCCTCGAGAATCTGGGCTTTTTTCAACCCCTCGGCTTCGAGGATTTTGGCCCTCCGGTCGCGCTCGGCGCGCATTTGTTTTTCCATGGCATCGCGGATATCCTTCGGCGGATTGATGTCCTGCAGTTCTACCCGGTTCACTTTAACGCCCCATTTATTGGTGGCATCGTCGAGGATGATCCGTAACTTGCTGTTAATGGTATCGCGCGAAGTGAGTGTATCGTCGAGATCCATTTCCCCGATCACATTTCGCAAGGTGGTTTGGGTCAGTTTCTCGATGGCATCGGGCAGATTTTCGATTTCATAGATCGCCTTCACAGGGTCCATAATCTGGAAGTAGAGCAGAGCATTGATTTCGGTTCCGACATTGTCGCGGGTAATCACGTTCTGTCGGGGAAAATCGTAAACGGTTTCTCGGTGGTCAACCCGGTCTTTGGCACGAAAAGTCACAATTTTCCGTCCATCGAAATCTTCTCTCGAATAGCGCCAGATAATCTGTCGGGGCTTGTCGAAGATCGGGATGATGATGTTGAAACCAGAGGTCAGGGTTCGGTGGTATTTCCCCAGTCGTTCAATAATCATGGTTTGGGATTGTTGAACGATCCGGATACCGGCTGCGGCAAAGATGATCACAAACAATGCCACAAAGATCAGAATAATTAAAATCGGGTCCATAGTCTATTGTTTTATGGTTCGTTGATTAAGAATGATTTTCCAATTTTTTCACTTCCATGACAATACTGTCGACCCGGGTTACAACCACCCGGGTATGTATGCCAATTACACTGCTATCGTGTGAGCGTGCCAGCCAGTTATCGCCATCGATCACAATCCGGCCGGTATTTTTCCCGGGATCGATGGTTTCGACCACAACTCCTTTTTTCCCCACCAAACCGGTCATGTTTGTTTCAATTTTGTCGGAACGGCGATAGGCCCATTTTTTCAAGGCAGGGCGTATTAAAAAGAAGCTCATCAGGGTGGCCAAGCTGAAAAACAAAACCTGCCATTGGGGCGATCCGCCCAGTCCGGCCACAAGGGATGCAACCAGGGCTCCGATACCGAAATTAAACACCACAAAAGAGGGAAGAATAATTTCCAGTATAAAAAGCAGTACCGAAGCAATCAACCAAATATGCCAAACTTCAAATTCCATGATTTCCATTTTTTGTATTGAACGATGACCCAAAAGTAAAACCGAAACCGGAGACTTGAATTTTTTTTTCCTGCTGAATTGCTGAATTGCAGGAAAAATCTGGATGAGAGCAACTCGGTATTTTACACCTGTTTTTCAAGCCATTTCCGAAATGCATGGGCTTTTAAACGACTTACCGAAATGCTGGAAGGCAGATTGGGAAGGGTTTTCAGATGAACATTCAGTTTTCCGTCGGGTTCCGACTGGTATTCTTTTACGATTCCTGAAGTGAGGATAAATTGACGGTTGGCACGGAAGAATTTTTGATGGTCGAGTCGCTCTTCGAGCTTTTCCAACGACTCATCAAGTACCATTTGTTTTCCGGAAGTACGAACCATATAGGTCACCTTTTGGTTAGAATAGATGCAAACAATCTCTTCAAAATGGACGACTTCTTTTTTTGTCCCCATCGTCACAATCAATCCCTGTTGATTTTTCAGGGTATCGGCAATGGGTTTTTCTTTCGGACTTAGATGGTCGGATGGTTCTGTCAAAAGCGGCCGCACCGTTACAATGATGCTTTCGAGGGCCACAATCTCCACAGGTGTTCCGGTATCGATCATCGTGTTTCCAGCCGATAATGCCTTCCAGTCGTCGCCATCGATGTGCACCCTTCCCGTTCCGGTACGGGGATCGATCCGTTCGCTTACTTTCCCGATTCGCCCGATTAAACCTTCGGCGTTGGTTTTCACATTGTTCATCTTATCGAGGCGTTTAAGCAATGGCTTCAGCATGGTAATCCCGATAAAAAAACCGGCAATAAACAGGATAAAGTCAAACCAGAGGGGAAGATCGAGCAATGCGCCCACCATGGCAAGTAAACATCCCAGGCCTATACTTCCCAGGATAAAACCCGGGACAAATACCTCCAGGACAAAGAAGAAAAAAGCAGCAATGACCCAATAATGCCAAATGTCGAATTTCATAAATTTCAGGTTAAATGGTTATTTCGTAGCATGTGTACTTTTTCGAGCAATTTCATTACACGTTCCCTTTCCACTTCATTCTTCCAGTCACCCTTCTTTTTAAATGCTGATCCGATGATAAAACCGTCGGCCCAGGGCCAGAATTTTTCGAGGTTTGTTGCCGAAATACCCGACCCGATGATAACAGGCAAAGAAGTTGTGGCATGTGCTGCCTGCACGTCGTTAACCGAGGGTTCTTTTCCGGTGCTGGTACCGGTAATGATCACGCCGTCGCTTAAAAAGAATTCTGCTGCCTGAATGGTTTCCGAAAGCGAAACATCGGTCGTTATGGCATGGGAACTATGCTTTTTCTTAACATCGGTAAAAACAGCAATATGATCCGCATCGATGGATTTTCGATAACGGAGCAATTCCCCTGCACAACCATCAATGTATCCTTCATCGGCCAGGTGACCGAAAACAAAACCTTCGGCACGGATAAAGTCGAAACCCGAACAAAGAGCAACGGCCAGGGCTTCTTTATTGGCGGCTGCCAGGATCTGGATTCCCATGGGTTTGGAAGATAAAGGACGCAAGGCGCAGGCTACGGCCGTCATGGCGCTGATTACCTCCGGGCCAACCCGCTCTTTCAGATAAGGAAGGTCGTGCATGTTTTCAATCATCAAGGCATCCATTCCAGCTTCGAGGTATTCAGAAGCCTCACGAACCGCCCGATCCACGATTTGCTGAACAGAACATCGAGACTTGGGTGTTCCGGGTAAAGCAGCAACATGAATCATTCCGATGATCGCCTTGGACAACGATTTCAGGTTGAACATTTTTATCCGTTCATTTTCCCCGAATTTAGAAAAAATAAAAGAAATGTGGATTTTATGCCATGCAAAATGCTATTTTTATTCCCGTCAAGCCGAAATGTGTCTTTTTGAAAAAGCGCGATGAACTATCTGGTCGATTATCACATGCATACTTCCTTCTCCGATGGTCGGGACCACTACTCTGCCTATCTGGAAATTGCCCGTAAAAAAGACCTGGCAGAAATTGGTTTTACCGATCATATTACCCTCGCTCCGGTCGATTGGTGTGTCAACGAAATTGATTACCCGGTAATGAGGGAGAATTTGAAAAAACTGTGCGACGATTTTTCAGAAGATGTACAGGTCCGCTTTGGCCTGGAAGTTGATTATTTTCCGGGGAAAGAAGAGGAAATCAGGCGTGTGATCGCTTATTTTCCTGTCGATTACGTAATTGGTTCGATTCATTTTATTGGTGATTGGAATTTTGATTCCGACCATTCGCTTTATGGGAAATGGCCCAACGACGAATTATACCGGATGTATTTCGAATTGGTCAGTCAATGCGCTAAATCGGGTTTATTCGATGTCATTGGCCATTTCGACCTGATAAAAAAGCTCAACTGCTGGCCCGAAAGTGACCCATATCATTTGTACGAACAAACCCTGAAAGTAATCAAAGAAGCCAATATGGTTTTGGAACTCAATACCAGCGGGCTCGATCGCCCTTGTGGTGAATTTTTCCCGAACCAGAAAATTCTTGAACTGGCCTGTAACCTGGGAATACCGGTTACACTCGGATCGGATGCCCATCAACCGGACCAGGTTGCCCGTCATTTCGATTCGGCCCTCCGGATGCTGAAACAAGTTGGTTATACCCGAATTACCCGGTTCCGAAACCGGCAACGAAGCGAAATTCTGATCTAGTTGTTTTCGCTGTCAATTCCACAACTCATTTTTTATTATGAAATTCATTACTGTCCGGTTAAAACAACAGATTGCTTCCCCATTTCCCCGGACAACAATGTAAGAAATTCATAAAATCCGGATCTGCTGGTATTTGGTTCGACCTGTTTTGTATGTTATTTCTTTTTTGCTTTACGAAAAATGAACCCTTCTATTCACATTCCTGTGCTGAAAAAAAAACAGGAATGCTCAATTTCTGTGCATTAAAGTTATGAACAGGTGTTGATAACTTGGTATTGACTTTTAGCAATGTTATGCCCAATGCTCGGTCTAAAATGAAACAAATCGTTTATAATCTGGTTGAAATCAATTTTATAGAATTGAATGGATTTTCTTGCCAGACCTTGCTACGCTTGCTATATTTGATTCATCAGGTGAGCGATAAAATCCGCTACCGAAATCGGTGATAAGGATCGAGCCACTTAACTGAGGCAAAAGATTTATCATACAAACCGGAAGGTTTGTCCGGTGGAGGAAGCCGAAGTGAAAGCCTGAAAGGATTCGTTCTTTCAAATTTTGTCAACTCCATTTTCAACACGGATTCCGGGTTTCCTGCACTTTTCATCATGCAACAGTGAATGAAGGGAATCGGATGCGAAAGCAACGATGCTTCAAGATGTTTTACCAAAAGTTTGACGTCGGCAGCAGGCAAACAAATGGGAAAAATCCTGCAAAGGTACATTTGCACCCGCAAGTGTTTTTCCATTTTCAAAAGGGGCAACCCCTGGATGAACGGAATACGAACAACAAAATCCTCCCACGAAGGGGCAGATCCGATCTGTTTCGGCAGAACAGAGAACCTTTACGGGGTGGTGCTTGAAAGAATCGAAAGAAACTTTCAACCAAATTGTTGTTCCGCACTTGTGCACAGACAACCCTCGCTGCGTGGTATCTCGGTTTCACCAGCGATGAAGCCCGCGGAGTGATCCCCGGGAGTTCTTTGGAACGTTGCGCGAGCAACGGCACCAAAGGTTGTACTTCGATGCAGGGCGCAAACCGAAAGGCAAAAGCCTGGCTTTTTCTCCGGAAAAAGTTTGTGCATCATTCATAAAATGGCAACATGGATATGAATACAAGGTCGGGTTGAAAGGGAAAGTTGAACTTGTGCTGATCGCTGTTGTTTCCGTGAGGAAGCAATGCGAAAAGGAATGAAAGCCCGAAAGGGTGACAAACCTTCTCGAAACCTCGGTTGAGAGTTGACGCACAGGCACTTCGTCCGGTAAGCAAACGAAAAAGCAACCCGAAAGAGTTACCGAAGCGCTTGCAAACGGGCATCCAGACGATGAACCGTAACACGTTCATCCAAAGGAGATGGGCCGGAAGCCAAACAAACGTGCGGCTAAGGGCCGGAACAATAACCGTAACCTGACACTTTAGGAATCATAAATCCCAAAGCGAAATGGGAACCTATCGTCACGATAAGTTCCCATTTGTGTTTTCTATCCATTCATAAAAAAATAAGGAGACTGTGTTGGACATCCCACATCAGCCTCCTTTTCAATAATTGATTTCTAACTGCTAAAAA
>DAIMEA010000043.1:0-14370 GCA_036725585.1 Prolixibacteraceae bacterium
GGCCCCTTATAGGGGCTTATTAAGCCCACCTTCTAAGAAGGTGGATTATTTAGTTATTCACAAAATGCGTTCTTAAGACATGCAAAAGGAGAAAGGGTTTAATAAAACGTTCGGGGACGGTTAAAAAAATCGGGATTGCCTGCTTTCTGCGAGTCGGCAATCTGTTGTATCTATTTTATTTAACCGGGATAGAAGAAAAAAAAATCGTTTGTATTTTCGTCAACACGGATCCCAAAAAGCGGGATCGTTTGCTGCAAAGAAAATCGGGAAATGCCCGGTAGAGGTAAAATTCTTTTTATAGTTTTGAAAAAAAATGCATTTTTAACCGCAAGGATCAGAAACGAACTTAATTTATTGAACATGGAGTCGAGAAGAAATTTTATCAAAAAGGTGGCAGCTACTCTGGGGGGCATAACAATTATTCCCGCTTCGGCCCTCTTTGCCCGAAGGGAAAGCAGTTACGGTTTGGGAACAAAACCCTTGTCCCGGGGACTGGCTCCGGGCGATAAGCTTCGAATGGCTTTTTGCGGTATTGGGAACCGGGGTGAGCAGATTATGAAGGATTTCAACCGAACCGGAATGATCGAAACCACGGTTTTATGCGATGTCGATATGGGGGCAAAACATACCCTCGAAATGATGCGTGCATATCCTAAGGCCAAACAATACAAAGATTTTCGGGTGATGTTCGATCAATCGTTGAATGATTTTGATGCCGTATGCATCGGAACTCCCGATTTCTCTCATTTCCCGATTACCATTCTGGCCATGTCGCTGGGAAAAAGTGTATATGTTGAAAAGCCGCTAAGCCGGACCTTCAACGAATCGGAGTTGTTGCTGAAAGCAGCCGCAAAATACAAGGTGGTAACCCAGATGGGAAACCAGGGACACTCGGAAGCGAATTATTTTCAGTTTAAAACCTGGGTTGAACACGGGATTATTAAAGATGTTACCCAAATTACCGCGCACATGAACAATTCGCGCCGTTGGCACGGCTGGGATACATCGATGACCCAATTTCCCGTGAATCCGGTTGTTCCGGAAACGCTTGACTGGGATACCTGGTTAATGACGGCTCCCTATCATGCGTACCACGAAGATTTTATCAACGGGCAATGGCGCTGCTGGTATATGCACGGGATGGGCGCACTGGGCGATTGGGGGGCGCATATCCTCGATACGGCCCACGAATTTCTCGATTTGGGTCTTCCATTCGAGGTGGATCCGGTGAAAATTGAAGGTTATAATTCCTTGTTCTTTCCTCAGGCATCGACCCTTGAATTTAAGTTTCCGGCCCGAAAGAATATGCCTCCCTGCACCATTACCTGGTACGACGGGGTGAACAACATACCCCGGGTTCCGGAAGGATACGGCCAACTGGAACTCGATCCAAATATTCCACCGGCCAGCAACGGAGCCATCCAACCTTCGAAGCTTCCTCCCGGGAAAATCATTTACGGTAAGGATTTAACCTTTAAAGGCGGTTCGCACGGTAGTACATTGAGTATTATCCCCCCCGAAAAAGCCCGGGAAATGGAAGGGAAACTGCCGGAAATACCCGAAAGCCCGTCGAATCATTTTGAGAATTTCGTTTTGGCGTGCCTTGGTGAAGAGAAACCCCGTTCTCCGTTTGAAATTTCCGCTCCGTTAAGCCAGGTTTTTTGTCTGGGGGTGCTTGCCCAGCGTTTGAACACAAAGATTGAATTCGATCGCACAAAGAAGCAAATAACGAACAACAAGCTGGCGAATGAGTTGTTAAGCGAATGGCCGCCCCGAAAAGGCTGGGAAGAATTTTACCGGTTGTAATGATTCAGAAATAAATCTTCCACGATCCGATCGGGAAAAAGCCCATTTGAAAGATCGAAACGATGGATGCGGTTCCCTGATCGAAACGTTGGGCAAAAATGTTCCGGTGATCGGTAAGGTTTTGCACATCGAACGACCATTCCTGCGATATTCTCTTTAGATTTTGCCGGAAGGAGATTCGGAGATCCATGCGGAAATATTCGGCAAACTGTTCATCGTACGCCCGGTCGTATTCGTATACGGTTTGTCCCATTCGAACCGACGATTCCAAATCGATGGGAATATACCTTTTGCCCCCGGCCCATACGGTTTTAACATTCACCGACAACAGGTCATCCTTTATCGGCAGCTCATAGCCGAACAGGACATTCAGGGTATAGTTTCCATTGAATGCCGTATTTCTCCAAATCTTATCACTTCCTTGGTATTTTGAATCATACAGTGATGTCGACACCAGGAAATAGAAATTTCGATCCAGGTATTTTTCGAGGGTCCATTCAATGCCGATATTTTTTCCTGTACCTTCATTTACAAGGCTGCCCTTGGTTTCGTTATAAAAATTGGCCCCGTAATTTGCGAGGCTGTAATTCGATGGATGTTTTTCAACCGGTATATCGAACAAAAATTGGTAGTAGGTTTCGATTTTCATCCGGAGGCTGTGGGTTATCGTCCAATCATAACCGGCCGAAAAATGATGGCTTTTGGTGAATCCCAGGTAGGTATTTGTTTGCGTGTATGCTCCGGATTTTGTGCCTTCGGGGGTTTGAAAAAAATACACCAGCCGGGGCTGTATCTGGCTGTTTAAGCCATACCCCAACGAAAAACGATGGTTTGCTGCGGGAGCATAACTCAGTCCGGCCCGTGGCTCGATGGCAGTGGTGTTGTTCAGGGTAAACCATTGTCCATGCAATCCGGCTTGTAGGGCAAAGCTGTTGCTGAAACGCAGCTTAAACTGAGCGTATGCCTGGCAAAGCGCTGTGACTCCCTTTGCATCGGTTTCGTACTGGTATGCCTTTGTCGTTGTATTGTAGAATTCATCGAAAAAACGGAAGTCGAAAACCTGAACGTTTATCCCCGACTGAAAGGTGCTTTTTGCACTTTTCTTCCGGTAGTAATCCGACGATAGGGCATAGGTTGTTTCGGTGTAATCGTTGTTGTAAAAGTTGTTGGTGTTTACGGCATTTATTGAATCAACCTTGTTGTACGAGTTGGAGCAACTGGCCGAAATTGACGACTCAATCCGGCTGTTTTCAGAGAAAAAGTATTTGTGTTTCAGTCCGATAAAACCCATTTTCGAACCATACGAAACCTGGGTGCCCGGCAGCATGTCGGCCGTCCAGCCACTACCTGTGCTTTCTTTAAGGTCAATGTGGCTGATTCCCCCCAATCCCAAAAGCGTAAAAGTTCCTGATTTTCGGGTTGGCATGAAGAGTTTAAACGAAACATCGGTGTATTGCGGAACGCCTCCAACATCGAACATACCCATTGCATGCATCAGATCCATCATGGTATATCGATAATTGATCATATAGGAACTGCCGTTTTCCCGGTTCAGTGGTCCTTCGGCGCCCAGTTCAAAGCCGTTAAAGCCCATTCCTCCGGTGAATTCATGGCGACGGTTGTTGCCGTTTCGCATTTTCAGGTCGAAAACGCCCGACAGGGCATTTCCGTATTCAGCCGGAAACGACCCGGTGAAGAAATCGGAGTTGGCAAGCTGGTTGTTGTTTAGAATGCTTATAGGACCACCGGTTGTTCCGAACGTTCCAAAATGATTGGGATTGGGAATGAGCATCCCGTCCAGTCGCCAGAGTAGCCCTGTTGGCGCGTTTCCACGGATGATGATGTCGTTGCGTTGGTCGCCTGCAGTAATCACCCCGGCATAATTGGAAGCCATCCGGGCCGGGTCGCCCCAGCTTCCGGCATATTTGTTGCTTTCTTCCACGGTAAAGGTACGGGCACTGCTCAACGCAAATTCATCGGACACTTCGTTTTTCCTGTGGGCTTTAACGGTAACCTCGTTGATCGATTCAATTTTTTCGGTCAGTTCGATATCCAGATAAAGATCTTTTCCTGATGTAAGCAAGATGTTTCCCGCTGTGTAGGGTTCGTATCCCATCATACGTACTTCAATGGAGAACCTTCCTATCGGAAAAGAGTCGAAGCCAAAAGTTCCGTTATTGTCGGTGGTCGAAGCTGCCGAATATTCCGCCGTTTCTGCTACAACGGTTGCAGCGGGCAGAGAGGTGCCCGATTGTTTGTCGGTCACCGAACCCACAATCCGACCGGTTTTTCCCTGGGCATTTGTAATCGGGCAAATGAATCCCATGAGGCAAAGCATTGCGCTTACCTTAATTAA
The DNA here is from genome assembly GCA_036725585.1 of Prolixibacteraceae bacterium. Taxonomy (GTDB): domain Bacteria; phylum Bacteroidota; class Bacteroidia; order Bacteroidales; family Prolixibacteraceae; genus DAIMEA01. Next base: position 4,163 of record DAIMEA010000043.1, read on the forward strand.
AGTTTTCATAAAGCTTATGGTTTAATAATTAACGTCTAACGTGTTTTTTGTCTTTTTGGAAAATCCTCACGTTTGCTTCGCTTTCTTTTCTCCTATGTTGGTACTTATTTTTTGATCCATTTCATAAAACTCCGGATGTTTTGATAACTGACAATCACGTCGTCGCTGAATTCAGGTATAAGATTAATTTTCAATCTGCTTTTCGAATAGGGGAGCATTTCTTTGATGGACGAAATATGGGCGATCATTTTTCGGTTCAGTCGGAAAAAATGATACGAATCGAGCTTTTTTTCTACATTTTCGAGGGTGTCGTCGAAGAGCAGGTTTTCATTTTTGTGGGTACGGATGAATACACTTCCCTCGCAGGCATAGAAATAAGCAATTTCACTGTCGGTAACAATCTTGAGTTTTCTTCCCAACTGGCAAACAAAACGATGCTTCACATTTTGGAACTTTTCGAACGCTTCGAGTGTTGCAAGAATCCGTTTGTAGTCGTTTGAATAGCCGGTAAGGGATTGGAACTTGGTAATGCTTTTTTGCACATCTTCCTTCATGATTGGTTTGAGCAAATAGTCGATACCGTTGTGCTTGAATGCCTCAATGGCATATTGGTCATAGGCTGTAGTAAAAATGACAGGGCATTCTATGGTCACTTTCTCAAAAATCCCGAAGCACAAACCGTCGGAGAGATGGATGTCGAGAAAGATCAGATCGACCGGATGGTTTTTTAAGTATTCAACGGACTGACTTACGGAGGGAATGATGTCTTTCACGATTATCGTGTCGTCGATTTCCGAAAGGCATTTCGCCAAACGAAAGGCCTGAGGTTGTTCGTCTTCGATGATGAGAATCTTCATTTTGTTCCGCTTATGATGGGTATTTCGACAATAAAGAATGCTTCCTCCAAACCGTAACGGATCGTCTGCCCCGTAAAATCCCGGTAACGTTCTTCCAGGTTTTTCAAACCCATACGGGGGCTGTTGCCCAATTCCCGCAGCTGTAAATTGTTCCTTACCTGAATGTATTCATTCCGCTCATCGGCAGTTGCTTCAATCAAAAGGGGTGTTTTCTCCGAAAGTATATTGTGTTTCAGGGCATTTTCGATTAATAATTGTAAGGTCAGGGGCAGTATGTAGGTGGAATATAATTTTTTGTTTAAACGGTTGATCCATTGGAACTGTTCACCATACCGGATATGCTGTAAATAGAGATACGAATCGATAAACTCCAGCTCTTCTGATAAAGGGACAAAGTCGGTGTTGTTGACGTTGAGAATGTAGCGATATATATTGGAGAATTCGTTGACATAATGGATGGCTTTTTGCGGATCGGTTTCAATTATCGCAGAAAGAGTACCCAGACTGTTGAAAAGAAAATGTGGGTTTACCTGGCTTTTCAACGCATCGAATTTGGCCTGCATGTGTGCTTTTTCGAGTTGGGAAGAACGGATAAGCTCTTTCTTCCAGGAAAAGAAAAGATAGGCCAACTCATGCACGATCACAATAAAAAGGAAAACCAGCAAAATGGCCAAATTGAGTGTTTGATGTGTTTGCCAGTAATGCTCACTTGCACCCTCGATAACCTGGTTTAAAAGAAAAACGACAAGGATGAACACGAAGGAAAAAAATATCAGGTAGGCCCCCACAATTACAATGTGCAGAAGGGGTTTCTTTTCCCAGGGGAATTGATTCCATAATAGAATACCGAACCAGCGGGTTCCGATCCATGAGATAGAGGTGATGATCGTTGAAAGCACAATCCAGACCCAAAAAAAGGAATGGCCGGGACGCAAACCAAACAAAAGGGGAAAAGAAATGCCAATCAGCGGTATTCCAATCAAGGCAATCCATCGGTCGTTGAAAAGTTTTTCCGAATGCATCGGGTATTTTGTTTTGTTCTGCCGCATAAAAGGTAGCTATTTTATACGGCAAACATACGGCGGGAATTCAACTTTTGGAAAAAAAGGATAATCAAAAAGGTCATGGATCCGATGAAGCAGGTCGGGACGGGCATGAATCAGGAAAAAGAAGCTGAACGGGAAAGCGACTTCTCCCCCAAAACGTATCAATAATTCATTTTCACATCAACAATCACAGTTTCCCGGTCTATTTTAAAACTTGCCCGTGCAAAGGAAGGGGGTCCGAATACGACCTTCCGCTTGTTCGAAAAAGCATAGCCCTCGATGGGGAAGTGCAGGAAATTCGTATCCATCACCCCATTGTTGTTTTCATCGTGAAACGTGGTGAACGCGTAAGTTCCGTAGGGTAAATCGGGGAAAAGAATGCTGGTTTTTCCCTCCGAAACAGGCGCTTTCATAATGGAAATGGCCGACTTTGTGTCGGGAAATTTCGGGCTGTTCTGGTCGTATAATTTAACGACAACAAAACCCTGATCCGATTTCAGTCCGGAAAAATTCAATACCAGCGAGCCCTGCTTTTTATCGTTAACTGCGGCGTGTAACACAGACGAGAAGAGAATAAGTATTGTCAAAATTTTGATTTTCATAGCGGTTATCGATTGAGTAGTTTCCCTGTAACAATTGTGCCGTCGCTTAATACAACACGATAAACGATCGCATGGTTGAAGGGGATAATAAATTCGTTTTTTTCCTGCTTAAACGATTCCAGCCGGATGAATCGGCCATTCAACGCATACAACGCGATGGTTCCGCCGCGCGTGTCCCGATCGTATATCGTTAATGTTCCCTGTCTGGAGGAAGTAACCAGGATGCCTTCCCGGCCTTCGGGAACCACCACAAGATCGTCGGCTTTCGAAAACACAAAACGATCGATGTTGAATTCGGGCAGTTCAAGTATGTTCATTCGCAGGGTGCAGATTCCGGAGTCCAGTTCCAGTTCAGCGCTCAAAGCGATCTGGTTAATGGTATTGCCGCTTGACGGGATTTCCCATACGAGGGTATCGTCGGCAAGGCTCAGCCCGATTCTTCCTCCGGCTTCCCGGGCGGCGATCCAGGTGTCGATGCGGTATCGACCTGTTTCGGTAACGCGAAGGGTGTATTCGCACCATTCGCCCGCTGCAACATGGGTGAGCTGGTATCCGTTCCACCGGCTCTCGATGTCGGGGCCTTCGTGTGCGCGATATTTGCCGGGGATGTTTTTCGCATCGGTGTCGTGCCAGGTATAGCCTTCAAAGCCAATGTCAAAATTCTCGGCCTCAAGGGTTCCCGGTAGTTCAAAGGGAACGCCGTGAAAAGGATTTCGCTGATAATGGGGGAGAAACACACGAACGGGATACGAATAGGCCTCTTCGGTAGCGCAACGGATCCCGATTCGATAATAATAGAATAATCCGGTTGGTAACGACCCGGAGTCGTCGAAGGTGAACGATTCTGCAGAAGGGCGGGCAATCGTCTCCCAGGTGCCTGCTTCGGTCCGGCGTTGCAGTAAAAGTTCGGTAGCCTCTGTGCAGCGGTTGTTCCAGTCGATCCGGATAATCGAGTCCTGAATTACGATAATGTTCAGTGAGGTGGGTGACAGCGAAGATGGATGCAATATAATGTCCCGGATATCGTTCCATTGCCGCAGATCCCGATTATAAACGGCAAAATCACTCCCGTCGTCCCAAACGTTAAACGAAATGCTGTTTTTCGAACACGCTTCGGCACACACGGCATAAAAATGCATCCGGTCGTTGAAGTCGGCGCTCTTTATGGCGCCAAATTCCCCCAGGTTAATGGGGAGCTGGTTGTTGAAGCCCCATTCGGCTATTTTTTTGAACTTCTTTTGTACTGCCGCAACCTCTTCTTCGCTGCCCCATCGGGTTATTCCCTCCAGCGCAAAATAATCGGGTTCAAAAAAGTGAAAGGTTCCAATCAGGTAATCGTCGGCAGGGATGCGGGCAGCGAGCAGTTCGTCGGGGCCTGTATGCTTGTTGCCACTATACAGGACCACCCGTTCGGGATTTTTTTTCCGGATGATGGAGAGGATATGGCTGTTTAATTCGTTGATGTCAGCAGCAGAAATACCAACGGGTTCATCGATGATTTCGAAAACCAGTTTCTCGGATTTTTTCCGGAACCGGGTCGAAATCTGGCTCCAGATGCTGTCGAAACGGGCCTGGTTTTCCGGCCGTTGATAGCCCAGTTTAAACCATTCCTCGTAATGGGTATTTAACACCACACAGAGATCGCTGTTCAAAGCCCAATCGACAATCTGCTCCACACGATCGAGCCAGGCAGCATCGATGGTGTAGGGTGGGGCGGTGGCCGTGTGTTTATCCCAGCGTATCGGTAACCGGACGGAAGTAAAGCCTGCTGCTTTAAAGTCATCGAAATAATGCTCCTGTGCCGGTCCGTTGTTCCAATCCCCTTCGTTGGGCGGTTCAAGCGTATGGCCCAGGTTGATTCCCCGTCCCATCGCCTGGTTGATTCGAACGGCAACCGGTTGGGCCATAAGAGAATTGATACCGGAAAGAATCGGGACTGAAAACAAAAGTATGCGTAAATATCTATTTTTGAGGCACAGAATCATCTCGGTTCGGTGATTGAATACTGAAATACGCGCTGAAAATAATAAATCATCATGGAATGGCAATCTGCCTTCAGGAAAAATGGCAAAAAAGCAGAACGATTCTTTTTTGATCATAAATTTATTGCAGGGTTTTTAATATCTTCCCCATTATTTTTAAAGACTTTTCGAAATGGATAAAAAAAGCTTTGTTGAGAAAATTCAGAAATCCTATACCTTTCAGGGTGAATCCGTTTTAATGGGTTCGGCCATTCTTGGCGACGATTATGAAACCGGTTGCCCGATAAGGCTTCCGTTGAAAACGTTAAACCGGCACGGCCTTATTGCCGGGGCAACGGGAACCGGAAAAACCAAATCGCTGCAGGTACTGATGGAAAGTCTTTCCGATGCGGGGGTTCCGGTACTGGCCATGGATATCAAAGGCGACCTGAGTGGATTGGGAGCCGAAGGCAAAATGAACCCGGTGATCGAAAAACGATCGCGTCTGATTGGAATGAGCTGGTCGCCAAAAGCTTACCCGATCGAATTTTTATCCATTTCCCAGGAACCCGGGGTTCGCCTTCGGGCCACTGTGTCGGAATACGGTCCGGTACTTCTTTCCAAAATTCTGGGACTAAACGATAATCAGGAAGGTATCTTGTCGATGATTTTTAAATTTTGCGACGACCGGCATTTACCCCTGCTCGATCTGAAGGATTTAAAAAGTGTGCTGAAGCATGTCCAGGACGAAGGAAAAGAAGATTTTAAAAAGGACTATGGCTTTGTATCGACTTCTTCAGCAGGGATTATATTGCGCAATATCATCAGCCTGGAACAGCAAGGAGGAGAAGAAATTTTCGGAGAACCCTCGTTCGATGTGAACGATCTGATGTTTACCAACAATCGGGGACAGGGAATGATCAACATTCTGCGACTGACCGATATCCAGGACAAGCCTGATTTGTTTAGCACATTTATACTCTGTTTGCTCGCGGAATTATTCCAGACCCTACCCGAATTGGGCGACCCCGACAAACCCCGCCTGGTCATTTTTATCGACGAAGCTCATCTGGTTTTTAAAAATGCAAACAAAAATTTACTCGATCAGCTCGAAATGACGATTAAACTAATTCGTTCAAAGGGAATTGGTATCTTTTTTATTACCCAGTCGCCAACCGATATACCGGCCAGTATATTGGGACAATTGGGCACAAAAGTGCAACACGCCCTTCGTGCTTTTACCGCCAAGGATCGGAAGGATATCAAAACGGCATCGGAAAATTATCCTGCCACTGAATTTTACCAGGTTGATGAATTGATGACACAATTAGGGATTGGCGAAGCCTTTGTTTCGGGTCTCGACGAAAAGGGACGCCCTACCGAGCTGGTCCATACCCTGATGCGCCCGCCTTTTTCCCGGATGGATGTGCTCGATTCACAGGAAATTGATGCACACATCCGAAGCTCGGCGCTGATCCGGGAATACAATCAGAATATTGATCGGGAAAGCGCGTACGAAATTTTGCAGGACAGGATTGAGGAAAAAGAAGAGGAGGTACAACGAAAAGTGGAGAAAGCCCGCTCGACGCCCAAAAGCCGGTCCCGTTCCGAACAATCGACCCTGGAAAAGATCATGAAAAGCCCGGTAACCCATACCATTGCCCGCGAAGTTACCCGGGGCCTGCTCGGGGTCATGGGCATCCGGACCACCACCCGCTCCCGGTCGAGAGGCGGTTTTCGTTTGTAGTATTCATCCAAATTCGACTTTTCATCAGACTGATGGAAATACATTCCGGTCTATTATGAGTCCGCTATGTACTTTCCCTGTCTTTTTTCCGCCGGGTTTCCTATTTTTACGGCATGACGCATAGGGTGCAAAAAAACCTCTATAAATTGTACGTAATCAAAACCGCCAAGTGGTTTTCCCTGATTATGCCCATCATTGTTCTCTTTTTCCAGGACAACGGTCTTTCTATGTCCCAGATTTTCTGGCTGAAATCGGTTTATTCAGTGGGTATGTTGACGATGGAAATTCCTTCGGGCTATTTTGGCGATGTGTGGGGCCGAAAAAAGACCCTCATTATCGGAACATTATTACAACCGCAGGATTTTCACTCTACAGCTTTTCCTTTGGTTTTTGGCAGTTTATGCTCGCCGAGTTCATTCTGGGCATTGGACAGAGTTTTATCTCCGGCTCCGATTCTGCCATGTTATACGATACGTTGAAAGAAGAAAACCGGGAACACGATTATCTGAAATTCGAAGGAAGGGTAACCTCGATCGGGAATTTCTCCGAAGCCATCGCCGGAATATTGGGTGGTTTATTGGCCACTCTGAGTCTCAGAATCCCCTTTATTTGCCAGGCCGGGGTTTCTGCATTGGCCATACCTGCGGCCTTTACCCTGGTCGAGCCCGCATATTCGCTGAGCAAACGAGCGGCTGGCTGGGACGATGTGAAAAAAGTGATCCGCTATACCCTGCACGACCATCCCAACCTGCGACGCTTTATCTTGTTTTCGTCCCTTGCCGGAACGGCCACGCTGACCTATGCATGGTTTGTTCAGCCCTTCCTGATCGAATCGAAATTGCCTCTGGCATTTTTTGGCCTGATTTGGACCCTGTTGAACCTGACCGCGGGCAGTTTTTCGATGTTCGCATACCGGGTGGAACGAAAATTTTCACAGAATACGGTTTCTGGTGTGCTGATCTTTCTGATCGGGGTTCTTTTCATACTCACCGGCGCTTTTGTTTCGGTGTGGGCTATTCCCCTGTTGTTTCTTTTTTATGGTGTGCGGGGTATTGCCACCCCGGTTTTCAAGGATTATATTCATATTCGCATCAGCTCGGAATACCGGGCTACCGTTCTATCCCTGAGGAATATGTTTATCCGGATCCTTTTTGCTGTTTTAGGACCGGTATTGGGTTGGATTACCGATCACTACTCACTGAAAACCGGTTTGGTGTCGGCCGGATTCTTTTTTATGGTATTGGGTTTTTTTCTCTATTATGTAACCTACAGTCACAGGTACAACTCCAGCCCGTCGCAAGCCAGGGAAACTCCCGGAGGTAAAAGGGGGGAAACCTGATTGTACGGTCCCATTTGATGACTGATGTGCGTAATGTAGGCCCGTCTGGGTTTAACATGGTCGATAATTTCCAGGGCCTCGTGCAAAGTGCTGTGCGATATGTGGCTCTCCTTCCTGAGAGCATTGATTACAAATACCTCGAGGCCGTGTAACTTATCCAGCTCCTTCGTTTCAATGGTTTTCATATCGGTTATATAGGCAAAGGATTCGATGCGAAAGCCCAGGATCGGTAATTTATGGTGCATGCCCCGTACCGGGATAATGCATGTGTTTTCGATCGTAAAGGGATGTTCATCAATTTCGTGCAGCTCCATTTGGGGAACGCCCGGGTATTTATTTTTGGAAAAAACATAGAAAAAAAGACGTTGAATCGCTTCCAGAACTCTTTTTTCGGCATAAATGTCGGTATCCTTTTTTTGAATCCAGTTAAAAGCCCGGATATCGTCGAGGCCGGCAATGTGATCGTAATGCTCGTGGGTAAGGAGTATAGCGGAAATATTCTCAACGTTGGCCCGGAGCATTTGTTGCCGGAAATCGGGTCCGGCATCGATTACCAATATCTGTCCGTTCGTTTCGACCAAAACAGACGCACGTAGTCGTTGATCAAAGGGATTTGTAGATTGGCATGTCGCACATTTGCAGCCAATTACAGGTATCCCCTGGGATGTTCCGGTTCCTAAAAATGTGATTTTCATTCGAATAAACCTTTTAACATACTGAATATCTTTTGGATCGAAAGGTCGCTTTTTTAACAAAATTTTACTTCGTTGATCTTCGTTTCGTCCGAATGGTCCCGATAGCTATCGGGATCACATGTAGTGTATTCATGCGTGTTTTTTTTTCTGCAAACATGTTCGTTTCAATGGTTCAGGTTTTACAGTTAACCGCAAAATTAATGAAGGCCAACGAGGATTCAAGGAAAATTTCGGGTATTTTTGGGCAAAATTTTGAAGCATGCCCGGTAAACTGTATCTGATTCCTTCTCTTCTTGGCGACAGCCATCCTGACCTTGTTTTACCCCCGACGATTCGTACGCTTGTTTCGTCCATTCAGCATTATCTTGTCGAGGATATTCGCACGGCCCGACGTTTTCTGAAAAAGATGGATCCGAACATCCAACCCGACCAATTGACTTTTTTTGAAATCAACAAACGTACCCGTTTCGACGAGCTGTCGGCTTTTTTAGGACGGGCCAAAGAGGGTCTTGATATCGGGGTTCTTTCGGAAGCCGGTTGTCCCGGGATTGCCGATCCCGGCGCCGATGCCGTAAAAATTGCCCACCAGATGGATATTGAAGTCGTACCCCTGGTGGGGCCATCTTCCGTTTTGTTGTCGCTTATGGCATCGGGGCTTAACGGGCAAAACTTCACCTTCACGGGTTATATTCCCATTCAGCACCCGGGACGCGGGAAAACAATCCGTTACCTCGAAAGCAGGGCTCTGTCCGATAAGCAAACCCAGATATTTATCGAAACGCCTTATCGGAACAATAACCTGGTATCGGATCTGCTGAAAACGCTTCGCGAAACTACCCGTTTGTGCATCGCCTGCGATCTGACCCTCGAAACGCAATTCATTAAAACGAAAACGGTAAAGGAGTGGAAAAAATCGGTACCCGACCTGCACAAGCGCCCGGCCATTTTTCTGATAGGGCAGTGAGATCAATAAGATATTTCCTCCGGAACTAAAAAATTTTGTCCCGGAGCAGTTGATCAAATTCTCTTTCAAAATTTGGGGTAAATACTCCTTTGCCCAGGTTTGCTTCAATTTGGTTCCGGCTCCAGAATTTTCCTTCTGTAACTTCATCGGAATGCAAATGGATCCCTTTATAATCATAGGTTAGAAAGGAATAGACCCGTTCCCGCTCGATTTCGCTTTCAAAGACATAATTGCCAATGGGGCGGGCAGCGAAGTTCCGGAGCCCGATCTCTTCCCAGGCTTCGCGCTGAAGGGCGGTTTTGATATCCTCGCCAAAAGCGATATGACCGCCTACCGCTGTATCCCACTTGCCGGGCTGGATCAGCTTTGTATCGGGCCGCTTTTGCAGGAAAAGATGTTTGCGGGGATTCATTACGTGCAAATGCACCACCGGGTGCAGCAATTTCTGCCCGTTATGGCAAGCCGATCGCAGGGCTTTGCCTAAAATTTTTCCGGATTCATCAACAACAGGAAGCCACTCTTCATCTTCGGCAACGACCGGGGTTTTTTTTTGAATTTTTCGCCTTTGCTGAACAAATTCGTAGAGAAAGTACATGCCAAAAAGGATGTAAAACAATCCGCCGCTGATAAAAGCCCAGGCTTCTTTCGACATAAAAAAGGCCGAATAAACAACCAAAAGGGTATGCAAAGAAAAGATCCAGAACATCACTTTTAGGGTATGCCGGAATTTTTGCATTACCTCGTTGTTCATTTCTATTCCTTTCATGTATCGTTTTGTCATTCCGCCAACAAGATCCATTTTTGTATACGCCGAGACGGCCAGGATGATGCACAAGATGGCTTCGATTACCGCGGGCTTTATTTTAAAGAAGATATCGTTTTGGAGAAGCAGCGAAATACCGCCCAGTGCAAGGAGCAACAGGGTGTCGATCAGGATAAACCGATCGAATCGTTTTTCCTTGATGAAGGTGTAAACCAACCCGATGACGCCAATAGA
>DAIMEA010000044.1:0-1322 GCA_036725585.1 Prolixibacteraceae bacterium
CCGAAACATGCCCTTTTCATCCTGGCCACAACCGAAAAGCATAAAATAATCCCGACCATTCTTTCGCGGTGCCAGATCTTTGATTTTAACCGGATCAATCATGCCGACATTGTGGCTTATCTGAATTTTGTGGCGGGTCAGGAAAAAGTCGAAATAGAAGAATCCGGGGTGAATGTTATGGCCCACAAAGCCGATGGGGCCATGCGGGATGCCTTGTCCATTTTTGATCAGATTGTCAGTTTTTCGGGAAATAAAATTTCGTATCAGGACGTAATCGAAAACCTGAACGTATTAGATTACGACTATTATTTTCGCTTGACCAGCCATTGTTTGCAGGGCGAAATCACCGAAGTGCTAACCCTTTTCAATGAGATTCTGATCAAGGGCTTCGACGGATATCATTTTGTTGGCGGGCTGGGTGCACACTTTCGCGATCTGCTCATTAGCAAAGATCCGGCAACCGTTCAACTTCTGGAAGTTGGCGGTGAAATAAGGGACAAATACAAGGCACAGGCTTCGTTGTGTTCCGTCGAATTCTTATACAAAAGCATTGAAATAGCCACGGATTGCGACATAAACTACAAAACCAGTCAGAATAAACGGCTCCTGGTTGAGCTTGCCCTGATAAAAATTGCCCAGCTTGGGCAAAAAAAAAAGTAGAGGATGATGAACCGGTCGACTCAATCCCTATTGAACCCATTTTTTCCGGAAGTACGAAAAACCGAACAGAAAAACACTCCGAAGGAGTGACGCCCTCTCTTCGTCAGCCAGACAGGGCGAGCCCCGTCAAACCACTCATTAAAAGGAAAAGCGCCGACATTGAGACACCTTCAATTTCTCGTGCCCTTTCGGGTACGTATCGCGAAGAAAAAGATGAAACCACCAAAATACCCGAAGATTATGCCCGAACTACCCGCAAAGCCGACGAAGCATTTACCCAAAACGATTTATGGACAGTTTGGCCCGAATTTGCCGCCCGCTATACCGATCAGGCCCATCTCTATGATACCTTGTCCGAACTGCCCGAACTTATCGACGACCATACCGTTCGGATCACCGTCGAAAACTCCGTTCAATGCGACCGGATCAGGGGCATCAAACCCGAAATGATCGGCTTCCTCCGAAAAATTCTGAACAACACACAAATCGATGTGCATATTGTTTTGGAAAAATCAACGACCGGAACAAAACTTTTAACCGACGAACAAAAATTGCAGGCCATGATGCAAAAAAATCCGGCCTTGCAAAAAATGAAAAATTTGTTCCATCTTGATTTTTAAACTTTCTTTTTCGGGAAGTGTTTTGATTGTAGATTTGTAAAA
>DAIMEA010000044.1:1332-14362 GCA_036725585.1 Prolixibacteraceae bacterium
AAAAAAAAAGCTATGATGAAAGAAAAAATGCTCAACGCAATTAACGAGCAAATTAACAAGGAATTGTATTCGTCGTACCTCTATCTTTCGATGAGCGCCTATGCGATGAGTGTCGGTTTACCGGGTATTGCTAACTGGATGAAGATTCAGGCCCAGGAAGAACTTACCCATGCAAACAAGTTTCTCGATTACATTCACGAACGCAACGGCCGGGTGATGCTGAAAGCCATCGATGCAGTTCCTGTTGAATTTGGCAATGTCATTGAAATGTTTCGCAAGGTACTCGAACACGAACAGTACGTTACCGAATCGATCAACAATCTGATGGATATTTCAATTGAACTGAGCGACCATGCAACCCGGAGCATGTTGATGTGGTTTGTGGATGAACAGGTCGAAGAAGAAGCTTCGGTACAGGAAATTATCGATCAGCTTAACCTGGTTGAAGGGAAAGGACAGGGCTTGTTTATGATCGATAAAGATTTGGCAACAAGAGTTTTTGTCGACTCTACCCAGACGGCATAAGACATTTTGCTCAACGGTTGCTTTTCACCACAAACTTGTACCCTTGGCAATACCTACGGGCAAGAAATACGACAGAGTGAAAGGCAATCGTTTTTTTTATGATTCCATCAACCCGTACCTGAATGAAACCATTCCGTCCGATTGTTTTTGCTTTGTTATTGGTTTTCGCGAATAATCTGACGAAAGGTCAATATTTTAATCCGGGGCAGGACAGGGGATCCCTTTCCTGGAAATGCATCCGTTCGGTGCATTTTGACATCATTTTCCCCGAAGGATATGAAGAACAGGGAACTCGCGTGGCAAACCTGATGGAAAAGGTTTATTCTGCTGTCTCGTATTCTCTGGGACATTCGCCACGCAATGTATCGGTAATTCTGCACACCGAAACCGTCAAATCGAATGCCTTTCTGGGATGGGCGCCGGGACGAATCGAAATGTACACAACCCCCCATCAGGATATCTATGCCCAGGACTGGCTCGAGCAACTGGCAATGCATGAATACCGTCACATGGTTCAGCTTTCGAAGCTGGAATCGGAAATGCCCCGTTTGCTGCGGATTCTTTTTGGCGAGCAGGCTGCTGCCCTGCTTACGGCTGCTTATTTGCCTTTCTGGTTTCTTGAGGGGGACGCTATATGCACCGAAACTGCCCTGAGTACCAGTGGTCGCGGACGGGTACCGGACTTCCACAGGGCTTTGAAAGCCCAATTGGTCGAAAACGAAATCTTTTCATACGACAAAGCGTACCTGGGATCCTATGTCGATTATGTACCCGATTATTATCGAATGGGTTATCCGATGGTTGCCGGTATCCGGCATTTTAGCCAGGAACCGGTTTGGGATTCTGTTTTGCATTATGTGGCCCGGCATCCGCTTTCGTTCAACTCCTTTGAAAAGGGGTTAAAACAGTTTACAGGGAGGGGTAAGCTTGACTGGTACAAACAAATTTACAGCCACTTAAAAAAAGAATGGACCGCAGATACAAATTCAATCATCGAAACGAAAGGTTGGGAAGTATCCCGATCTGTTGATGGGATTTTTACCAGTTACGAGCATCTGGCCGTGCTGGACCATGGACGTTATTTTGCCCTGAAAAACGCACTTTCCGATTTACCGTGTTTTATTGTGTGCGATTCGTCGAAGCAGGAAGAAATCCTTTTCAAACCGGGTTCCATCTTCAGGGAATCGGTTACAGCCCATCAGTCTTTGATTATCTGGAGCGAGCGTCTTCCTCATATTCGTTGGGATTATGCCGATCGTTCGTTGATCCGTATTTTGGATACCCGCACAGGAAAGACGCGGGAATTTACCTTCAGGAATAAACTCTTTGCCCCGGCTTTATCCCCCGACCATAGCCAATTTATGGCCATTGAATCCGATCAATACGATCAGTATTATTTGGGTATTTTTTCCTGTGAAAATGGTCGGCAGCTTCAAAAAATTCAGTTTCCCGGAAACGACTTTCTGATAAGCCCTTCCTGGAGCAGTGACGGGGCCAGTGCGTTTGTTGTGATGCTCCATAAAAACAGGAAAGGAATTGCCCGTGTTCATCTTGCCACCGAAAATATCGAAGTAGTATTCCCTCCTGGAAATTATGAATTAAAGAAACCAAAGGAATACAAGGGCATGCTCTATTTTATCGGGGGTTTTTCCGGGACCAGTCAGCTCTATGCACTGAATTTACAGCAGCAAACCCTTCATTCGGTCGTCTCTACCCGTTTTGGTTTGTCCGACTTCGATTTCGATCAATCTACACTCCTCTACAATTCCTATCATGCCAACGGTTACCGGATGATGCTTTGTTCTTTGGATGATTTGGATTTTAAAACGTTTTCCCCCGATTCGCTGATCCCCGATTATCCTTTTGTAGAAACCATCGCAGATCAGGAAAATGGCATCCTTGATTTTACCTTGATCGACAGCATTTCTTATCAGGCCGAAGCCTATTCCAAACCGCTTCATTTATTTCATTTTCATAGTTGGGCGCCGCTTTTTATCGATCCGTATGCCTATTCGGTTTATCCCGGGGTGTCGCTCATGAGCCAAAACGAACTGGGTACTGCCGAAACTCTTTTGGGATACCGGTACAAATGGAGTGAAAATGGCGGCGAAGGATATGCCCGTATTCTTTATAAAGGTTGGTTTCCGGTCATCGATTCGGAAGTAAGTTTGGGCAAATCGACCCAAACGTACTACGAATTAACCCATTATGTAAACGAACAACAGGAAATTGTCCGCACCGATACCTTGGAAAAAGCTTTTTCGTGGAATGAAACAAAGCTTTCGGTTCGGTGCTATCTTCCTCTCAACCTGAGTAAAGGAATGGTAAACAGCGGAATATACCCCCAGATTCGTTACCAACGGGTCGACCTGTCTCATTTCCAAAATTCGCCAAAATCAATCCAACCCGGCTATTACCAAAACCTCGAAGCCCGATTGTATGCCTATAGCATGCAGCAAACAACACGGCAGGATCTTTTGCCTGATTTTGGCGTTATCGTGGATGCCCACATACTGGCATCATTGCCGGGAATGATCCAAACCGGGTCGTTGTTTTCCATCTCGGGAACCTTTTATGTACCCGGAATCAAAAAAAACCACGGGACACAATTCTATGCAGGCTATCAGGTGCGGGAACAGGCCGATTATTCCTTTTCCGACAGAATTCGCATTCCCCGCGGGCATCTTTCGGTGAGCAACAACGAATTACTTTCCCTATCGGCCGATTACCGATTCCCCATCCTTTGCCCCGACTGGTCGATCGGACGGTGGGTGTATATGAAACGGCTAAAAATGAACTTCTTTTACGATTATGCCCGTCTCAAACTCACGGATCCGATATCCGAACAATCCATTCTTCAATCAGCGGGAGTTGAATGTACCATGGATGCACATTTCCTGCGTCTCATTGTTCCTTTTGAAATCGGATTCCGTAGCAGCTATTTGTTTAATGGTAAAATGAAATTCGATTTTTTGTTTTCGGCTAATTTTCAATGGTAATTCATTCAGCCATGTTAAAAAATAATCTATTCAATTAACAGTAATTCAAATCAATAGTTCAATTTTTCCTCATTTTAACGTGCTGAGATTTTCCTGTTTGTACTATACTCTTGGGTATCCATGGAAAAAGAGAATGGCAAAGGGTTAAGCTTGCCCCTAATAGTGGTAAAAAAAGACAGGCTTTGTTCGATAAAGATTCCTGTCTCATTGCCGCATTCGAATTATCGTGAATTTATCCAGAAAGCATAATCAAACATCTGCTTATTTTCGAATAGGGCGAGTACTTTCGAAAAATTCCCTAATGTCAGTTGATCATAATCCGAATCAATAGGGCAGGAGAGAAGATTACGGCCACACAGAGAAAGAAACAAATGTAAACTTTATATTATCATAGTTCACATTATCAGTTTTATAGGTGACGCTACATCACGTAATAATCCAATTATTTAAATTACATATGTCAACTTAAGACAAAATTAAGACGTTTTAATATAATTATATATTGCTATAGCATTATCTATCTGTTTATTGATTTATCTTATATGAACTATTGCTTTGGATATTGTTCGTTTCGAGAATTATTTATGGAAATCTGATGTTTTTTTTTGTCAAAAAGCAACGATTGACATACATTTGTAACAACAGAAAAATAAATGAAGGATCGAATAAGTACGTTTCTGGAAGCAGAGAAAATGACTTCTGCTGAATTTGCTGACCGGATTGGTGTTCAGCGATCCAATATTTCACACATCATGAGTGGGCGAAACCAACCCGGTTTTTCGTTTATTCAAAAAATGCTGGAGGCCTTTCCCAAAATCAATTCCCGTTGGTTGATCACGGGAGAGGGTAGCATGTACGGAGATACCGTTTCGTTGCCTGCCACGAAAAAAGAGGAACCGAAAGCAATGCGGATAGAAGCGGAGATTCCGTTTCCAGAAAACAAAAGCACCGAAGAAGCGCGTGCAAAGGAAGACATTCCCATCCAAAAACCCGATATGAAACCCGCAGGCCGGAACACGGCAGAAGAAGGCATGAGCAGCCCAACGAACACCCATTCCAAAAGAATTAAAAAGGTGTTGATTATTTATGAAAACCACACCTTCGACGAATACAATCCAGCTGAATAATTGTTGTATATTTGCGCAGAAAATTTCTTTCTGTGCATGAGAAAAACAGCTTCATATTTCATCATTCTCGAAAATAATCAGCTGAATTACAATAATTTTTTACTTGTATTTCAATCAAGCGTTCCGTTAGAATGGATCGCACCAGGACAATTTGTAAACCTACAGGTCCCGTATTCAGCCACAACGTTTCTTCGTCGTCCCTTTTCTGTTTTCGATGTAGACTATTCTAAAAATACGCTGTCGGTACTGATCAAAGTAATTGGGGAAGGAACCCGGGCTCTGGCTTCACGTAAACCTGGAGAACATGTTTCGGCTCTGTTTCCCCTGGGGAAAGGATTTACGCTGCCCGAAAAAGAAGAAAAGATTTTGCTGGTGGGCGGTGGTGTAGGTATTGCCCCCATGATGCTGATGGCCAGGGAATCGCTTAAACTGGGAGCGGAAGTGTCGATTCTTTTGGGCGCCCGGACGAAAGAGGATCACATCCTGATCGAAGCTTTTCAGCAGTTAGGCGGAAGTCTGTATCTTACTACGGATGATGGATCGCTCGGAACGAAAGGCTGGATCAGTCAGCATCCTGTTTTACAGGAGAATAAAATTTTTTCAAGAATTCATTGCTGTGGCCCCGAACCCATGATGAAAACAGTTGCCCGGATTGCCCATTTACGCAATATCGATTGTGAAGTCTCGCTCGAAAACACCATGGCTTGCGGTTTTGGAGTCTGCCTGTGTTGTGTAACACCCACCCACGACGGAAACCGATGTGTGTGTACCGATGGACCTGTATTTAATACAAACGAACTCAAATGGCAGATTTAAACGTAGCGATCCATAAACTCAAACTGAAGAACCCGGTAATAACTGCTTCGGGTACTTTTGGAAATGGTTTGGAATTCGACGATTTTATGAATGTAAATTCTTTGGGAGGCATTGTTTTAAAGGGCACCACACTTCATGCACGCGAGGGCAACGACTATCCGCGAATGGCCGAAACCCCATCCGGAATGTTGAATGCAGTAGGTTTGCAAAATAAGGGAATCGATTACTTTATCCAGCATCTGTACCCAAAAGTATCGAAATACAACACCCATGTTATTATAAATGTAAATGGCTCTAGTGTTGAAGAATATATCCAGTTATCGGAACGAGTCAATGAATTGGATCGGATTCCTGCTATCGAATTAAATATTTCCTGCCCCAATGTCAAACAGGGCGGCATGGCCTTTGGAACCAGTTGCCCAATGGCTGCCCAGGTAACACGCGAAGTTCGTAGGGCATACCACAAAACATTGATTGTAAAGCTCTCTCCGAATGTCACGAACATCGCTGAAATTGCCCGGGCCGTTGAAGATGAAGGGGCCGATAGCGTATCACTGGTCAATACTTTTCTGGGAATGGCCATCAATCCCGAAACCAAACGCCCCATCCTTTCTACCATCACAGGCGGACTATCGGGCCCGGCAATCAAACCCATAGCCCTTCGAATGGTCTGGCAGGTAGCGCAGGCGGTGAAAATTCCTGTAATTGGAATGGGGGGGATTATGTGTGCATCCGATGCCCTTGAATTTATCCTGGCGGGAGCTACAGCCGTTCAGGTGGGAACAGCAAATTTTATCGAACCATCCATCACCCTGAAAATCATCGAAGGATTAAATGAATACCTGAATCGAAAGGGGATCGAAACCCTACGGGAACTAATTGGTGATTTACAAATGTGAAGTGTTTACATATGGAAATATGGAGGTTTTCCTGAAATATATATTATTGTTGATATTGATTTTGTCCGTACGCCCGCAAGGCCTGGATTCAATGCACCGACAGGGAAGCAGGCTGCCTCTGGATCCTTGCATGCACGAAACACCGCGCCTTATCCCTCAAGCAAGTAATTTTTCTTCATCGTCCCAGATTGAGCGAATCATGGAACGATTCATGGATCGTTCTGCTCTGAAAGGTGTTACACTCGCATTGATTAAGAACGAAAAACTGGTTTATACCCAATCGTTCGGGTGGGCCGATCAGGAAAGAGACATACCCTGTTCCCCGACTCATCTTTTCCGTATCGCCAGTGTTTCGAAGCTGATAACAGCCGTGGGGATTATGAAACTGGTCGAAGAAGGAAAAATGAATCTGGACGATCCTGTTTTTGGTCCCAACGGTTTTTTCAATGAACCAGAGTATCTTGAAATAAAGGATCATAAATTAAAGCAGATTACGGTAAAACATCTGTTGAACCATACCTCGGGATGGACCCAGCGTTATGGCGATCCTATGTTTAATTCGCTCGAGATCGCACAAAAGGTCGGCGTACCTCCCCCGGCTACACTCGATACTTATTTGCGGTTTGTTATCAGCCGCCGTTTGTACTATTCGCCCGGGAGTACCTATAGTTATTCCAATATGGGTTATCTTTTTCTGGGAGCCATTATTGAAAAGGTATCCGGGATGCGCTATGAGGACTACATTCGCTACAAAATTCTTTACCCCAATGGAATTTACAATTGTCACATAGGAGGCAGCCGTTTTGAAGAACGCCGGTCCAATGAAGCACGCTACTACGAACAGGAAGGATCGGAGCGTGTTTTACCCTTTGATGGCGATACAATTCCTGTTCCAAAGACCTATGGAGGAAATCCGATTACTTTGCTGGGCGCAGCAGGAGGCTGGATTGCATCGGCACCCGATTTGGCTCGTTTTCTTTGTTTAATTGATGGTTTTGACCAGGTTCCGGATATTCTGTCTCCGGAAAGTATTCGCTTGATGACGCCTACGGGGACTCTGGAGAAACCCCTTGGGTGGAAAGAAACCAACGAATACCATTGGTACCGCACGGGAAGTTTTGCCGGTAGTGCGGCCATGCTTTGTCGTTGTACGGATGGCATTGAATGGGTTTTCCTGACCAATACCAGCAGTTGGAAAGGCCCTGATTTCTCAAAAGATATCGTCCGTTTAATGAATCAAATCCTGAAGCGGGTTAAGCAATGGCCTGAAACCGATTTGTTTTCCTATTATCGGGTTGCCACCGATCCATTGGTTTCTTATCCGGGGAATTATCCCTATTTTTCGTCTCCCTTCTGATGGTAGGCCTCAAAATGCCGATTGCTTGCATTTTCGTGTTTTCCTCCTATATTTAGCCCAAAATTTTTTCCGGATTCGTGTGAAAAAAGCAGAATGGGTTTTTGGTTTTGTATCGTTGCTGATCATCCTCGTTTTGTCCATCGAAAAAGAAGATCGGCAACTACTCCGGATTCGGTATGTTTCCCCTCATCATTTGGATGATTTGGTACCGGTTAATTCTCCAGATGTTGAACCGGTACTTTACGATACCCTTTTCATTGATGAATTAGCGCTTATTTCCGAACGAAAAGAACAATTTATCAACCAGGTATTACCCGCCATTCTTATGGTCAAATTTGAGCTCGATATCCAGTTTAAGGAAGTATCCTACCTGGTTGGAAAAGAACAAAAAGGTTTACCCCTGACCAAAAAGGAAAAAAAGTACCTGAACCATTTGTTATCAAAATATAAGGTGGAACGTGCTCCCGATCTTTTAATCCGGCTCAAGCCCCATCCAACGAGTCTCGTTCTGGCTCAGGCGGCTGTAGAATCAGGGTGGGGGCTGTCGCGCTTTGCCCTCGAAGGCAATAACCTTTTTGGCATGTGGTCGACGGCAACCGATCCCAATAAAATGCTTGCCCGGTTTTCTCGTGGCCCGGATAAAGTATATGTGAAAAAATACAACTCTGTATCCGAATCGATCGAGCACTATTTTTTAACCATCGGCCGAAATCGTGCGTATCGAAGTTTTCGTTTAAAACGATTTGAAGAAGCAAATGTATATCAATTAATTGACGAATTAAATACATATTCGGAGAACAGCGATGAGTACACCCGTATGCTTAAACACATCATCCGTTGGAATAAGCTGGAACGTTTTGATCGTTATCGGATCGGCCCCAGGTTTATACCCTGGCAAACCCGACTAAAACTAAAAATTCTGGAAGTAAAAATGAGGTTAATCGGAATTATTCATGCACAACAAGAGAATAATGAACCGGTGAAAGGGCAGGAGTAAATTGTTTTTCGTTTCTTTGCACCCTTTAAAAAGAAACGTTATGACAAAATTCAAATGGGCGCTTTTGCCTTCATTGATCTTCCTGTGCGCTTGTTCGATCACGCATCGTACAGCGCTGTTAAGCGATGAGGAACTGAAACAACAGAAAATATATACCCAACTGAACGAAGCACTTTCGAATCCCTCCGATGTATTTATTTTGAAACTGGAAAACGATCAGCTTACGGAGGTTCCCCACGCTATTGTCCGCCTATCAAATCTACAAGTTCTTTATTTGGGATACAATCAGTTGAAAACTCTTCCTGAAGATCTGTCCCAATTACAAAACCTTCAAATACTGGTTCTCCGGAACAACCGTTTTCGCGAAATTCCGGATATTATTGCCCGCCTGAAGAATCTGACAGTTTTAGATTTGACAGGAAACCAACTAAGTCGTCTTTCCGGGGAACTTTACCCCTGCAGCCAATTGAAAAGTTTGCTCCTGGCTGAAAATCAAATAGTATCTGTTTCTGAGGGAATTGGCCAGATGCACGCACTGGAAATTCTCGACCTGTTTTCCAACCGGCTTAAACAGCTCCCGCCGGATATCGGAGCGCTTATCAACCTGCAAAAAATCGATTTGGATCAAAATCAACTTGAGACCTTGCCCGAATCAATTAGCAATCTGAAAAATTTGATATCGTTACGTGTCGAAAAAAACCAACTTCGGGAGTTGCCGGAGCATTTCTCCGGATTATCCAGACTTATCGAACTGAAGATTAACGACAATGAATTGAAAGAGCTTCCCGTGGACTTTGGGAAAATCAATCAGTTAAGCCAATTAGATTTGCGAAACAATCAACTTAAGAAATTGCCCGAATCCATAGGAGAGATGATCTACTTGACAAGCATAGATGCCTCGAACAATCAACTCCAATCCCTTTGTGATTTATCAACACTACAGGAATTACAACAAGTTAATTTTCAGAACAATCAACTAGAGGAGATCAACTGTTCCTTTTTAAGCGCTCCGAAAATGAAAGAAATCAATCTTAGTATAAATAAAATTGAACGATTTTCCGGTGAATTTACATATGGAAACAACGTGAATTTTCTGGATTTGGAATTTAATAACCTGAAGATTATACCGAAACAGTTTGAAGATTTACGGAAAGTTACATATGTAAACGTATCGGGGAATGCGATTCACGAGATGAGTTCCGTTCTTTTAAAAATGGATTCTCTTGAAAAACTGAACCTATCCAATAACCGGATTGATCTTTTTGAGAAAGATTTGTCAATGCATCCGTCGCTTAAGGAAATCGATTTGTCCAACAACCAGGTAAAACTAATTCCATTGAGCTATGCAAAAATATCGGGTCTTGAAAAATTAATCCTTTCCAATAATCCCATTTATTCGTGGCATATTAAACAACTTAAAAGCAATTTTCCGGAAAACGTCCTTATCCTGTGACGTTTTTTTAAACAATGCTCAACTCGTTGAGATTTTCATCTCGGTTCTTTTTTTACCCAATGGTCGAAATATCCAATTCTGGAGCAAACAAAAGAATCCAATAAATTCTTTCTGTCTGTCTTATAATTGATATTAAGTTAAATAAAATATATAAAAAGAATACCGGAAAAAATCCGGTATTCGCTTCCCTATCATTTATGGGGTCATGCTTTGAATCTTTTTATTTATCTCGTTGTATTTGTCGTTCATTTGCAAACGATAATAAATGGTCCGCAGCGATTCGAGAATGGCCATTTCGGTTGAATCGATGGAATACGCTTTTTCGATATACGGTAAAGATGTTTGGAAATGTTCTTTTGCCTTTTCAATTTCCGCATCGTATTTTTCGGTTTCACTGGGTGGAATTTGGTTGGCCGCATTCACAACTTCGACGCCCCGGTTATAATAGATCACGCTCAGGTTGTAATAAGGCGTAAATTGTTCCGGATCAACTTCGATGGATTTTTTGTACATTTCAATGGCGCCTTCCACTTTACCCATTTTTTCGAGCATACCACCCTTAGCCGTATAAAGAGACGGATTATTGGGTTTTTCGGCAATGGCCAGGTCGATAAACTTTATGGCATCTTCTGCCTTGTTTAGGCCGATGTAATAATTAATTAATTCGACAATAAGTATTTCATCGTTCGGATAATTTGAGAAACCTTCTTTCAGCATATTGATGGACTCCAGGGTATCGCCCTTAGCCTGATACGATTGAAAAGCAAAATGATAGCAAGAACCACCGTTGTAGTCGTAACTGGCAGCTTTTTTGAAGAAGTGAATGGCTTTGTCCCAGTTTTGTGCTTTAAAAGCAGCCAAACCTGTGTTGTAAATAATGGCTGTATCGATCACTTCAACACCGGCATTTGCTTTCATAATGTCGAAATTACTGATTTCCATATACAACTCGAAGCATTTTTGGGCTGTTGCATATTTTTCGGAATTGTAACTAATGATGGCATAATTCGATAAGTCGGTTTGCAAAAAGGTCAGGTCGATTACCAGACTTTTGCTCAGGGTTCCTTTCTCATCAAGTTCCACTGCCTTTTTATAGGATTCAAATGCTTCAAAAAGAGGTTCATCGATCAAACCTTTGACTTCTTTTTTGAAGATTTCCTGGAGGATTTGTCCGCGTACTTCCCAGGTTCTTGGCCAGGGAATCGATTTCTCCGCTTTGGGATTTTCAGGGTCTACGGCTGTTTGAATCGCCTCAAAGGCTTTCTGGATATCGCCTGATTCCTTATAGCTTAAAGCGCTTGTAACTTTTCCTTTTTGGGCAAAAGCCGAAACAGAAAGGAAAAGAATGAGGTACATTAGAAACGATTTTTTCATGGTTTATACAATTATATTAATGATTGTTATTTGTTTTATTCCTCATTTTCAGAAAAATCTTCGTCTTGTTCCATCAACAGATCATCGTCGAGTTCTTCATTTTTTCGTACCCGGGTCACAGATGCAATTGTAGAATTTTCTTTTAAATTAATCAACTTAACACCTTGAGCTGTACGTCCCATGATACGAACAGATTTAACAGCAAGCCGGATTGTGATCCCGTTTTCAGTGATGATCATAAGGTCGTCCCGGTCGGTTACACTTTTGATGGCCACCAGCGAACCGGTTTTTTCGGTAATATTGATGGTCTTCACTCCTTTTCCACCCCGGTTGGTAATCCGGTAATCTTCAATGCTAGAGCGTTTTCCGAAACCATTCTCCGATACGACCATAACGTCTTCCGATTCATTTTCAACACATATCATGCCAATTACTTCGTCGTTCTCTGCAAGCGATATACCCCGTACTCCGGATGCTGTTCGTCCAACAGGACGAACGGTTGATTCGTGAAAGCGAATGGCTTTACCGGAGCGAACGGCCAGCATCATTTCATGGTTTCCATTGGTAAGCCGTGCGACCAAAAGTTGATCGCCTTCGCGGATGGTGATGGCGTTCACACCGTTCTGGCGGGGACGTGAATATGCTTCCAGTGATGTTTTTTTGATGATCCCGTTTTTCGAGCACATGATAATGAAATTATTGTTAATGTACTCTTCGTCGGTGAGGTTTCGTACATTAATATAGGCCATCACTTTGTCGTCCTGTTCGATGTTGAGCAGGTTTTGAATGGCCCGGCCTTTGGACGTACGGGAACCTTCGGGAATTTGATATACCTTAAGCCAGAAGCATTTACCCTTTTCGGTAAACAATAGCAGGGTATTGTGCATGGAAGCAACAAACATATGTTCCAGGAAATCTTCATCACGGGTTGCGCCTCCTTTCGAACCAACGCCTCCCCTGCCCTGCGTTTTGAATTCAGTGAGGGGTGTCCGCTTGATATAGCCCAGATGTGAAATAGTGATCAGCATTTCTTCATCGGCATAAAAGTCCTCAGGGTTAAATTCTTCCGCATTGGGGACAATTTCGGTGCGTCGTCCGTCGGGATAAGCGCTTTTCAGTTCCCGTAACTCCTCTTTGATGATATCCATCCGCATCCATTCGTTTTCGAGGATTTTTTTCAAATGCTCGATCTGGGTTAAGAGGTTGGTGTATTCTTCCCGCAATTTGTCCTGTTCCAGGCCCGTAAGTTGGCGCAGGCGCATTTCGACAATAGCCCGGGCTTGTATGTCTGAAAGTTCGAAGCGGGAAATCAGGCGTTCTCGTGCTTCGTCGGCATTGGCCGATGAACGGATGATACGGATGACTTCATCGATGTGGTCGCTGGCGATGATCAGACCTTCCAGGATGTGGGCCCTTTTTTCGGCTTGTTCCAGTTCATATTCGGTACGGCGGGTAACCACATCATGCCGATGTTCGACGAAAT